>DASQYE010000405.1:0-3349 GCA_035639355.1 Pyrinomonadaceae bacterium | reverse complement strand
AAGAAGGAGAGCTACGTGCAGCGCCTACAGCGACCGGGGGCGACGGCGGGCTGGCATTTCCTGACGGGCGACGAGGCCAACATCAAGCGGTTGACCGAGGCGGTGGGCTTTCGCTACGGCTACGACGCCCAGACAAACCAGTTCGCGCACGCCTCCGGCATCATGCTCCTAACTCCGGCGGGTAAAATCTCGCACTATTTTTACGGGGTCGAGTACGGGCCAAGAGACGTGCGGCTCGGACTGGTGGAGGCTTCGGCCGGAAGGATCGGCTCGCCCGTAGATCAACTGCTGCTCTATTGCTATCACTACGACCCTTCGACCGGCAAATACTCCTGGGTGATAAACATCTACAGGTGGGGCGGGGCGATCACGGTCGCCGCCATGATCGCTCTGCTCCTGGTGTTGCGGCGGCGCGGGCCAGTTTCTTCGGCAGAAGCGGCGGCGGCGCACTTGAATCAAGGAGGAACGGCTTAATCCGATGCAGTCCTGGATACCATTCATACCGGAATCGGCTTCGACCGTCTCTGGAAAGGTCGATGCGCTCTATTTTTATCTGGTCGGCGTGACGGCCTTCTTCACCGTCTTGATCTCGGGCGTCCTTATCTTCTTCGTCATCAGGTATCGTCGTCGCCTGGCGTTCGAGATTCCGCGCCCCGTCGCCGGCTCCATCAAGCTCGAATCTCTCTGGACTGTGATTCCGTTCATCATCGCGATGAGCATGTTCGTTTGGGGAGCGAGCGTCTATTTTACGCAGTACAGTATTCCGAAGGACGCGCTCGAAGTCTACGTCGTCGGCAAGCAGTGGATGTGGAAGGTGCAACACACTACGGGACAGCGCGAGATAAACGAGCTGCACGTTCCCGTCGGACGCAAGATCAAGCTGGTGATGACGACCGAAGATGTCATTCATAGTTTTTTTATTCCGGCCTTTCGCATCAAGTCCGACGTAGTGCCGGGCCGCTACACTTACATCTGGTTTGAAGCGACCAAGGCGGGCCGCTACCATCTCTTCTGCGCGGAGTATTGCGGCACGAACCATTCCGGCATGACCGGCTCGATCGTCGTCATGGAGCCCAATGAGTATGACGACTGGCTCGGCGGCAACGCCAACCTGGAATCTCCCGTCGCCGCCGGCCAGCGTCTCTTTGTACAGACGTTGGGCTGCGCCTCCTGCCATAAGGAGGACGGCAGCGGAGGGCGCGGCCCTTCGCTCGTGGGCTTGATGGGAAGCCAGGTGCACCTTGAAGGCGGGCGGGCGTTGACGGCCGACGAGAGCTACATACGCGAGTCCATCCTCAACCCGCGCGCACAGATCGTCGCAGGCTTCCAGCCCATCATGCCTACGTTCCAGGGGCAGGTGGGCGAGGAGCAATTGTTACAGCTCATCAGCTATATCAAGTCGCTCACTCCGGGCCAGAGTTCGGGGATTGAGACGACCGCGCCCGCGCGATCGAATAACCCGCGTGTGGGCGAGGCTACGCCCGAGGGGCAGGGCGCGGGCTCTCTCGAAGAGCAGCGTATGAATCCCGTAGGCGCGACGCCGCCGCGCGGCACAGGCACGGCGGGCGGCGCTGCTACAGCTTCGCCCGCGCCCGCTAACAATGGCAACAGACCCAGGTGATCACCAGTCGTCATCATAAAGAGTCATGGAAACACGATTAGCACCATTCGAGCCCGTCACGCCGACCGATCAGCGCATCAACTACCTGAACGCGCGATACGGTCTGAAGTCCTGGCTGCTGACTAAAGATCATAAGCGCATCGCCCTGCTGTATCTGGGCTCCGTGACGCTCTTCTTTATCCTCGGTGGCATGTACGCGCTCGCCATCCGGCTTGAGCTGTTGACGCCGAGGGGAGACCTCGTCGAATCCAACACCTATAACAAGCTGTTCACGCAGCACGGCATTCTGATGGTCTTCTTTTTCCTGATACCGGCCATCCCGGCCGTGCTCGGCAACTTTCTAGTGCCGATCATGATCGGCGCGAAAGACCTGGCCTTTCCGAAGATCAATCTTCTGAGCTGGTACGTCTACATGGTGGGCGGCATCTTCACCCTGACGGCGCTCCTGAACGGCGGGGTCGATACGGGGTGGACGTTTTATGCTCCCTACAGCTCTACCTTCTCGAACTCTTACGTCCTGCTGGCGGGCGTCGGAATCTTCATCAACGGTTTTTCGTCGATCCTTACGGGCCTCAACTTCATCGTGACTATTCATACGATGCGCGCGCCCGGCATGACATGGTTTCGCCTGCCGCTGTTCATCTGGTCGCATTACGCTACGAGCCTGATTATGGTGCTGGGCACGCCCGTGATTGCGATCACGATCCTGCTCCTCGCGCTCGAACGCGTCGCCCACATAGGGATTTTCGATCCGAAGCTTGGCGGCGACCCAGTACTGTTCCAGCACATGTTCTGGTTCTACTCGCACCCGGCCGTCTACATCATGATTCTGCCCTCGATGGGAGTCGTCAGCGAGCTGATCGCCAATTTTTCCAGGAAGAATATTTTCGGCTACAGCTTCGTGGCCTTCTCAAGCATTGCGATTGCGGTCTTCGGCTTTCTGGTCTGGGGCCACCACATGTTCGTCTCCAGCCAGTCGATGTACGCCGGGCTGGTCTTCTCGTTTTTGAGCTTCGCCGTGGCGATTCCTTCCGCTGTCAAGGTCTTTAACTGGACGGCGACGCTCTATCAGGGCTCCATCTCCTACGACACGCCGATGCTCTACGGCCTGGGCTTCATAGGGCTCTTCCTGATCGGCGGGATGACCGGACTGTTTCTGGCGGCGATGGGCCTGGACATACACGTGCATGACACCTACTTCGTCGTCGCGCACTTTCACTACGTGATGGTGGGCGGGACGCTGATGGGCTATCTTGGCGGCCTCCATTACTGGTGGCCCAAGATGACGGGCCGCATGTACCCGGAAGGGTGGGCCAGGTTCGCCGCGCTCGTGGTCTTCGTCGGCTTCAACCTCACTTTTTTCCCGCAGTTTCTGCTCGGCTATATGGGCATGCCGCGCCGCTACCACGCCTACGCAGAGGAGTTTCAGGTCTTGAACGTGATGAGTTCGGCGGGCGCGAGCATTCTGGGACTGGGCATGCTGATACCGATGATCTATTTCGTGTGGTCTATGCGCTACGGGCGACGCGCCTCGGCCAATCCCTGGATGCTGCCCGGTCTGGAGTGGCGCACGGCGTCGCCGCCGCCGACCGAGAACTTCGAGGTCACGCCCGTCGTCACCTGGGAGGCTTACGAGTTTGCGCCGATGGAAGAGATGCAGGTCATGGGTAAGCTGGAGCCTGGAGACAGGGCGGCGCAACCGGCGCACGGCGAAAACATTTAATTTCG
>DASQYE010000404.1:0-2170 GCA_035639355.1 Pyrinomonadaceae bacterium | reverse complement strand
GGCCAGGATGGGCGGAATCGCTATCAACACCATGACGGGCAGCAACAGCACCCCGGCGACGCCCGTCAGGCTCATTCGCTTCCCGAACTGAAGACGCTTCGGGAAGTACATGGAGAGCAGGTTGCCCGTGAGCGCCTGGGTGACGACGAAGAGCGGAAAGCAGAGCGCTATGAAGAGAAGCGCGCCCACGGAGAGATCGCGGAAGACCAGCTCGTTGACGATCATCAGAGAAGAGGTGAGGACGAGGGCCAGGAGCGCCACGGCCAGGTTCTTTCCAAGTAGAATCGTGCGGCGGTCAACGGGCGCGAGCAGAAAGGAGCGCATCCCTCCTTCTTCGTAGGCGAAGAGATTGCAGGCGACGGAGGCCAGGATCATAAATGCGTAGAGCATCCAGGACGCCGGCATCAACCCTTCCCCGTATGGCGCGAACGCTCCCCCGAACGGATTGCTGCTGGTGAGGAATCCGCCCGGCCCTTCGTCACCGTCGCCGCCGCTCGCCTGCACGGCCCTGAGCGCGATTAGTATTAAGGGCAGCAAGACCAAGACCCTGAGCTGCGCGTTCCGCACAGCATAGCGCAGCTCTTTCTCCACCACGGCCGAGAGCGGCGCAGACAAAAGGGGCAGGTGCCACCCGGCGTCCGTCCCTGCCTTCAAGCCCCTCTTCGATCGAGCTGCGCCGCGCGCCCCCGCACCGCCCGCTCCGAGCGCTGACCGCCGCGCGATACCAAAAGTGGCGGCGACGAGCACGGCCGAGTAAGCCACTAGCGTCAGCAGCGCGAGCGCGTAATCCTGTTCGCCCCCGTCGCGCAGGCCGCTCATGAGGGCCGTGGCGGCTGCGCCCGGAGGCGTCCATCGCATCCCGCGAAAAGCCGCTCCGCGAAGGTTCAGCAGGGGAAGGAGCTGGCCCAGAAAAGCGCCCCCGAGGCCGATCCCGACGCCGATCAGCGCGAGCAGCGTCTCGCCGCGCGTGCGACTGCTTCTAGTCAGAGCGCCGAGCGTGGTGGCGATCCATTTCGTGAGCGCGAGGCCGAACAGCGCGGCACACGCCGCCGCCACGAGCGCCGCCGTCACGTTATCGTTGCTCAGACCCGCGCCGAGGCCCACGGCAAAGACCGCCGGGACGGCGAAGATCGAGCCCAGGCTGGTCAGCTCGCTCAGCCAATCAATCGCAAAGAGCCTTCTGAGCGAGATCGGATACAGCAGCAAACGGCCCGGATCGAACTGGCTCGCGCCGCCGCCGATCGTCAGCGGCAGCGTGGCCCACGTCAGGTAAAGTGTGGCGAAGAGCGTGAACATGAGGAAAAGGCTCGTCGGCCCTTGCGCCGCGCCCGCCATGTCTTCGAGCAGCCTTATTTGAACGGGCGCGGACAGGTAATAAGCGACGACGCCGAGCACCACGGCGACGATCAGAGCCAGGGAGAGCGCCGCCAGTATTCCGAGCATAGACGCCAAGCTCGTCAACATATACCTGCGAGACCGCATCGCGTTGCGAAACAGCCGCCACTTTAGCCAGATGAGCGCGCCGAGTTGTGCCATGGGCTTCGGAAACTAAAAAATCCAACCCCGTATGAAAGCGATATAATGATGATTGTACAATAGGAGCGCCGTGCGCCTCTTAGTGCCGTGCGAGTTTACGATTCGGTCGCGCTTTCAGCCATTTCGAGCCCTAAAGATGATTCCGGATTCCAGACTCCAAGCTTCGGACACTCTCTTCGCGTATGTCGGTCTAGGCTCGAACCTGGGCGACCGCGCCGGAAATCTTCTGCTCGGAGTGCGCGGCATGATGGAGGCCGGGTTGAAAGTCAGGCGGCTCTCGTCCGTTTATGAGACCGCCCCGGTTGACTTCCTGGAGCAGCCGGCCTTCCTCAACATGGTCGCCGAGCTTGAGGGCGATTCTCTGCCCTCGCCGGAGCAGCTACTCGCGCGGCTCCTGCGTATCGAATACGCGCTCGGCCGCCGCAGGGAGATACAACGCGGCCCCCGCACGATCGATCTGGACCTGCTGCTTTACGGCGACGAGCGGCGCTCGACCGCGTTTCTAACCCTGCCGCACCCGCGACTCGAAGAGCGACGCTTCGTGCTCGTGCCGCTCGCAGAGTTGAGGCCGCACCTCTGGCATCCCCTTCGCCAGCGCACCATCGTCGAGCTGCTGGCCCAAACGACCGACACC
>DASQYE010000403.1:0-8018 GCA_035639355.1 Pyrinomonadaceae bacterium | reverse complement strand
GCGGCGTCACGGCGAAGACTCTAAAGCCCTCGCTTTCGAGACGGGTGCGCGCCTCCTGCACGCCGACAGCCTCGACGCTGCGCGTCACCACTTCGCCTGCGGGCGTTCCTAAACGACAGATGAATTCGGCCATTGCTACTAGAATCTTTAGGGGAAACGTTTATCGTTTGTAACAGAGAGCAGCGGGGAAGACACGACCAAAAGTATATCATGCGCCCGCGCGCCAGTGCGACTACGCCCGCGAGACGGGCGACCCAGCGCGCTCCTGCTATCATTGCACGCCGAGCGCGACGGAAAGTTGCAGGCAAACTCCGGCCCCAAGCGCTAAATGGCCCCGAAGAGCCAAAGGCTTCTTGCGCGCGCGTGCGGCTGTGACTTACAATGCCAAGCGAGCCATCGCTAATATTTACTGGAAGTGGCGAGCGGTAGTCTCCCCAAAAGCGCCGGATTGATCGCTTCAAGCAAAATTTAATCAACGCCGACTCGGGGCCCGGAATTTCCAGCGGGACTGACGGCACAAGCTCTGGCTTCCTCTGCGACCCCGCTCTCTCTCTCGTTTTCAAGGGGCGTAAAGAGGAACAGGGGGTAATATGAATTCACAGCGCCGTCCCGCTCGTCCCGTCGTGCTCGTCACCTGCCTCGCCTTAGCAATCGTCGCCGCCGCGCTCGCCGCGCCCAACACCTGCGCTCAGCCGAAACCGGACGCCGCCGCACAAGCGCCCGCCACTCCCACGCCGAAGCGACCACAGGCTGGCACTGATGAGCAGGTCATCATCAACACCGACCTGATTACGCTGACCGTCACTGTGACGGACGCTTACGGACGCTACGTCTCGGGGCTGGAGAAGAAGCATTTCACGGTCTTCGACGATAAAATCCAGCAGGAGATAGCCTTTTTCAGCGACGACGATGCGCCCGTCTCGGTCGGCGTCATCTTCGACATGTCGGGCTCCATGAGCGGAGATAAGATCAGGAAAGCGCGCGAGGCGCTCGCACGCTTTATACAGACGAGCCATGACAGGGACGAGTATTTCCTGATCGGCTTCAACTCGCGCGCTCAACTGCTGCTGGACAGAACGCGCGACGGCAATTCCGTGCTCAACAAGTTGACCTTTATCGAGCCGAAATCCAACACGGCGCTTTACGACGCCTGCTATCTGGGCGTCGAGAAGGTCTCGCGCGGGGTGCACCCGAAGCGCGCCATCCTGCTCATTAGCGACGGTCAGGACAACGACTCGCGCTACACCTTCAGCGAGGTGCGCCGACTCCTTAAGGAATCCGACGTGGTGCTCTATTCCATAGGCATACTCGGCGGCGGCGATCCCTCCAGCACGCTCGGCGTCGAAGGCCAGACCACCTTGGAGGAGCTTTCCTCGGTCTCGGGTGGCAAGGCTTTTTTCCCCAACACCGGCCCCGAGATGGATGAAATATTTGAAAAGATCGCGCTTGAGCTTCGTCACCAGTATTCGATCGGCTATCGCCCCGTCAACTTCACGAACGACGGCAAGTGGCATAAGATCAAGGTCAAGGTACAGCCTCCGAGGGGGTTGCCGCGACTCTCCATACGCAGCCGCGAGGGCTACTACGCGATCACCAATCCGCGCAAAGGCGGTTAATCCAGGGCGCGTAAAAGGCGGCAACGGCGAGCCGCTTCCGCGCATCTCTGTAAATGTGCGCGCAGACCGTTTTTGCGCCGCTCTTTGCCCTGGCCCGCGCGAGCCGTCCCCCCTCGAGGGGAGGCTCATTCGTCGAGTGCGAAGTGCCCCGTCACTCCCCTCTTTACGGTCGGGCGTGCGGGGCGCTTTAATGTAGGATAGCGGGGCCCGTAGGCCGCAGCTCGAGTCTCGTAAGCCATCGACAGAACGCCGCCGAGCTTCGGCCATTTCTGTTTTTTCGAGGACACTTCACGTAATGAGATACCGTCAAGCCTGTAAGATCATTCCTGCGCCGAGCCGCCCCCTGGCCCTTATCGCCGCCGCCGCGTTCGTGCTGGCGCTGCTAGTCTTTTCTCGCGCCGGCCAGGCACAGCAGCAGCCGACGCCGGACGGGCGACCGCGCCGCGCTACCACCACCACGACGCAGCCGCAGCCCGCACAGCAGAAGCCTACGCCCACGCCGACGCCCGCCCCAACGCGTCCCGTCCAGCCCTCGATACGGGTGCTGGACGAAGCGCCGCCCGAGATGGCAGACCCCATCGGCCAGGAGATCAACGAAGGCGATGTCGTCAAGGTTGACACCAACCTCGTCAACCTGAACGTGCGCGTCATCGATCGCAATAATCGCCCGATCGGCAACCTGCGGCAGGATGATTTTAAGGTCTACGAAGACGGCGTCCTTCAACCCGTCGGGTTCTTCTCGACCGAGGAGGTGCCGATCAGCTACGGCCTCGCGGTGGACAACTCCGGCTCGATGCGCTCGCAGATAGACAAGGTCATAGAGGCTGGAAAGATTCTCATCAACACCAACAAGCCGTCGGACGAGACCTTCCTGATGCGTTTCATCGATAGCGATAAGATCGAGACGATGCAGGACTTCACCTCCGATAAGGAGAAGCTGTCGGACGGGCTCGACAGCATGTTTATAGAAGGCGGGCAGACGGCCATCATCGACGCCGTTTACCTGGCGGCCGAACGCATCGCCAGCTATAAGAAGGGCGACGACCTGAGTGACCGCCGCCGCCGCGCGCTCATACTCGTCACCGACGGCGAGGAGCGCGGCAGCTACTATCCGCTCGAACAGCTTTTCGCCAAGCTGCGCGAGGAGGACGTGCAGATTTTCGTCATCGGCTTCGTCAACGAGCTAGACAAAGAGGGCGGCATCATCAAGAAAAGCCCCAAGGAGAAGGCCGTCAACCTGATTAACCGCCTCGCCAAAGAGACGGGCGGCCGCGCCTTCTTCCCTAACGCTTTGTCGGAGCTGAACGATATTGCCAGGGAGATTTCCGGCGACCTTCGCACGCAGTACGTGATCGGCTACTATCCTACGAACAACGTGCGCGACGGCTCGTTTCGGCAAATACGCGTCGCGGTCGCGAGCCCTTCGGGCGAGAAGCGCATCGCTCTCACACGCACGGGTCGCACGGCCACGCCGCAGGGCGCGGCTCCCCCTACGCGCAGCGATACGGCCAAGCCGACCGCGCGTCCCCAGACGGGCGCTCGAAGGACTCCTTGAAGCCTTTTGCGCGCGAGCGCGGCGAATTCTCTTGAAGGACAAAGCCCCGGCGCGGCTCTCGCGAAAGCAGAGCGCGCCGGGGTTTTACTTTGACCGGGAGGAGATAAAAGAATGCCTGGCGCTGCGATAAAGAGGGTCGCGTTCATACGCCACGGGGAGACTCCTCTGCACGAGGGCGCGAACCGTTTCTGCGGCGACCTCGACCCGGACTTGACGGCGCGAGGGATCGTTCAGGCCGAGGGCGCGGGCCGGTCGCTGCCGAGCCTTATGCCGACGGTTGATGCGACGTGGACGAGCCCTCGCCTGCGCGCGCGTCACACGGCGACGCTGGTTCTACCTCGCGCCGACTGGCAAGTCCTTGACGACGTGCGTGAGTTAGCGTTCGGCCAGTGGGAAGGATTGACCAAGGAAGAGGCTGAAGCTTTGACGCCTCTTGCTTACAGCGCGTGGGCGGAGGACGCTTACAGAAACGGCCCGCCGCGCGGCGAGAGCGGCCACGCGGCTCAACCCAGGATCGATCGCGCCATTGACGCCATCACGTCTAGCCCGGCCCAGAATATACTGATCGTGTCGCATACCACGTACCTGCGCCTGCTCATCGCTACGCTGATTGAGATTCCGCTCTCGGAGGCTCGTAAGAGGCTGGATGTGCAGCAAGGCAGGATCGGTCTTCTGGAAGTGTCGGGCCGCAAGGCGAAGCTCCTGGCCCTTAATCTCTGAAAAGGCTCATGGCGCGAATCGCTCAGACCGAGCCCGCCTGATCGCGCAGGATTTCGCAAGGCTCATTTCGTTGTTGGCTCAATCGAGATCAGGTAAGCGATGAAGGCTATGAAGGCGAGCGCCAGGATCAGTATGATGAGCACGACCGGCTCAAGATGGAAAAGGCTTTGCCGCTGCTCGTCGGCTTCCTCCATCAAGCCCTCCGGGAGTTTCAGAGCCCCCGTATCAACGACGAGTCTACCGTCGCGCTTCGCACCCTGGCGGGCCGCGCCTCCATTACCTCTTTCCTCCAGCGGAGCCAGCTGCGCCGCGCGCTCTGCCGCTTCGAGGCTGGATGTCTTCACGGGATTATGCTTGCGGCGCGATTCCTTCTCTACAGCCATTTCACCTTCCTCAAAAACAGGTAGAGCCCGAAGCCCACGATGACCATCGAGAGCAGCGCGTAGACGTAGCCGTACTTCCAACCCAGCTCAGGCATGTGCGCGAAATTCATCCCGTAGATGCCAGCGATCAGCGTGACCGACATCAGAATCGTAGCAATCGAGGTCAGCCGTTTCATGACTACGTTCATCCGATTGCTCTGCATAGAGAGGTATGCGTCCATCGTCGAGCCGAGCAGGTCGCGCAGCGTGTCCACGGTATCGGCGACTCGGATGATGTGGTCGAATACGTCCTGGAAATAGACGTGCGTCTCGCGCGCGAAGATTGGCTGCTCGCGCCGCAGCAAAGTGTTGAAGACATCGCGGAGCGGCGTGATCGAGCGCCGCAGGTAGAGCAGCTGTTTCTTGATGCGGAATATCTCCTCGATTGAGCCCGACCGAAAATCGCCGAAAATCTCGTCTTCGAGATCGTCCATGCGGTCGCTCAATATATCCAGAAGCGGCATGTAATCGTCAACGATGGCGTCTATCATCAGGTAGGCGAGCATCCCTGCGCCGTGCTCTGCGCGATCAGTCCATTCGTGCCACAGGCGACGCGCCGTCTTAATGGCGCGAATCGGACGGCTGTGAACCGTGACCAGGTAGTTTGCGCCGAGGAAAATATTCAGCTCGCGCAATTCCAGATGGTCATGCGGGCCGACCAGTTCCGCTTCGTAAAGCACCATGAAATAGTAGCCCGGATACTCTTCGACCTTGGGGCGCTGGTGCGTCTGCTGGCAATCCTCTATCGAGAGGGGATGAAAGCCGAACTCTTCGGCCAGCTCTATGAAGTCCTGGCTCGTCGGGTCGCTGACATCTGCCCAGACGACGTTCTTCTCGCCCATGCAAAGGTCGCTGATCTCTTCGGCCGGAAAGTTCTCGCTAAACTTTTTAGCCGCGCTGTCCAGACAAACGGTCGTAATCAACTCGCGCTCGCGCCCGCCTTCCTTCCCAAAGTTTCCAGAGTATAACGATAACGCGCCCGTCCGGCATAGCCTGAAGGCCACGGCGCTTCGATTTTCAGCCCATTTATAGGCTTGACTTGAGCCGCCAAAAAGAATTAACTTCGCCAGTCTTGTCGGGTATACGGGGTAGCGGGCGGCCGCCAGGGGCTTGTGCCCGTTTATTCCGCCAGGCGCAATTGTGACTTCCTTTGAAGCGTCGGTTGCGCGTCATACGACGCCGAGCAAGCAATCCAATCTAATATAGAAGAACTCCGCCCCCAAGGCGGTATTCGTCTGAGAGGTAATTGATGATCTCTGGAAAACTTAAGGGTAACGGGAACGGGAACGGCCACATTAAGGCGGGCGCGAAAGTAGGAGCGGCTGCCGCCACCAACGCGACCGCCGCGCCGCCTGCGGACGGCGGCAAGCTCATCGTCCTGACCGCGCCGCTGACGGAAACCATCGACCACGCGGGCTACTTCATACAGATGGCGATGGCCAGCTTGCCGATCTGGATGGAGGGCGTGCTCAATAGAAAGTATCCGAACTGGCGCGAGGTCGAGTATAACGACGACGGCTCGGCGCGCTACATGCCGGCCGGCGTGCGTCTCGTCGAGAAATCCCTGCTTCGTGAATACAGCCCCGAGGACATAGTCGCCTGCTTTCCGCATGACCTTGACAAGTTCGTTGGCCCACGCACGCGCATCGTCGCCGTCTCGACGCACAACCCGCTCGGCGTCACCTTCGCCGCGGGCGTCTACACCTCCATCTTCGGCTCTTCCAGAATGCCCATCAACTCGCATTACTCAAGAGAGCTGTTTGCGAGGATAAAGGCCAACCCTTACCGCGACAATTTCAAGGTCATAGTAGGCGGCTCCGGCGGCTGGCAGATCACCCAGACGGGGCTCTTCGAGGAGCTGAGTGTGGATTGCGTGGTCGAGGGGCGCGCCGAATCGGCGGACGTGATGAAGCTGTTTCGCAAAGCGATAGACGGCGAGCCGCTGCCGCGGGAGGTCGAGGTCAAGCACCCGGTCAACCGCGACGATATACTTTTCCCTGACACGCGCACGACCTTCGGCGTGGTCGAGATGACTACGGGCTGCGGGCGTCGCTGCCAGTTCTGCGTGCCCGACCTGAACCCGCAAATAGACCTCCCGAAAGACAAGATCATGGAGGCCGTGAGGGCCAACGTGCGCCACGGCAATAAGCAGATCTCGCTCGCCACGGAAGACATGTTCATCTGGGGACAAGTACACACGGACACCCCCTTTTACTTCCCCAACCGCGAAGCGCTGCTAGACCTCTACTCCGACATCGTCAACACGCCCGGCGTCGAGCAGCACGTCCTGAGCCACTGCACTATAGCTCCGGCCGTGGTCGATCCGCTGCTCATCAAGAAACTCTCGGAGCTGCTGCTGCCGAAGAGCCCGATTCATTTTCCCTATCTCAGCAGCCACCCGGAGAAAAAGGCGCTCGCGCCCCTGATCGGCCTTGAGACAGGCTCGGTTCGCATCGCCAAGCAGATCATGGCGAGCAAGGGCGTGCCCTTCCACGCAGAGGATTGGCCGAGCGTCGTCCTCGAAGGCTTGCGCGTGTTGAACGAGAACAACTGGTTTCCTGCGATGACCCTGATCGTAGGCAATCCGGGTGAAACGGACGAGGATGTAGAGGCCACACTCGATCTGGTCTACGAGATGGAGCGTCGCGGGCTCTTCGCTTTCCTGATCCCTTCGATCTTCACGCCCCTGCACGACACGCGTATGGAGAAGAAGAAGGGCGTCACGGAGACCAAACAGTTGACGCCGCTGCAATGGCAGTTGATGATGAAGTGCTGGAAGATGAACCTGCGGCCGGGCCAGTATAGCTGGTGGGGGCCGACCGCCTGGCGAGTCGGCTCGATAGGGATGTGGCTTTACAAGCTGCGCAAGCTCAACGGGCCCAACTTCACCTATCCTCTGTGGATGTTCTCCGGGGCCATCTCGGAAAAGAACCTGCACCGCATGGGCAAGATTTACATGGGCAAGCCCCTGAAGACCAAGAACCGCAAGGAGCTGATCGCCACGCTCAAGCCCTCGCAGTGGCAGTACCTCAGGGCAGATAACGGCGACCTGCCCGAAGGCTACACGCCGCCCGAGCGTCCCGCCAGGATGGCGCACCCGCTTCCGGTGGTTTCCGCCCTGAACATCGGCGCATAGCCGTAAACGTTTCGCAACCAGCAAAAGAAAGAGGAACGATGAGGGACGTGCTCCCTCATCGTTCCTCTTTCCATTTTTCTTTGACGACTACTTTTTGCCGTGGACTGAGCCGCTGATCTTCTTACGCGTCGTCTCGCCCGTGCGAAGCACCGGGACGGCCTGGTCTACGTCCGCGTGCGGTCGCGGAATGACGTGCGTGGCGACGACCGTTCCAACCCTTGAGGCGGCGGCCGCGCCCGCGTCAACGGCGCTCCTGACCGCCGCCACGTCGCCGCGCACGATGGCCGTCACCAGCCCCGCGTCGATCTTTTCATAGCCGACCAGATGTACGTTCGCCGCCTTGACCATCGCATCCGCCGCCTCGATCATCGCCACCAACCCCATGCATTCCACCATGCCGAGTGCTTCCATATTGATCCTCTCAAAATTATGGTTTCCGAAGTAATCGCGCTAATTCCGTAACGAATGAATCGGGGCGGGGATGCGTCCGCCGCGCCGTATGAAGACATCGCTGGAAAAGCTGTTGACGGGCATGATGGGGGCGCTGCCGAGGAGGCCGCCGAACTCCA
>DASQYE010000402.1:0-2206 GCA_035639355.1 Pyrinomonadaceae bacterium | reverse complement strand
CCCGAAGTGCAAAAAGGTGATCGACGCGCATATCGTCCTGCGCGACGACCGTGTCTGGATGCAGAAGAAGTGCCCGCAGCACGGCTTCTTCGAGGTTGAGATTGCCAGCGACGCGGAGTATTACGTCAAATCGCTCTCTTACACGAAGCCCGGCACGATGCCGCTCAGCTTCTCCACGAAGGTCGAGCACGGATGCCCTCTTGACTGCGGGCTGTGTGAAGACCATCTGCAACACACCTGCTCGCCCATCTTCGAGATCAACGACATCTGCGATCTCACCTGCCCTGTGTGCATCGTCCGCAACCAGCAGCGCTACTCCATGACGATGGAGGATTTCAAGCGCGGCGTGGATTCGCTGGTCGCCGCCGAGGGCGAGCTTCCCATCATGCTGCTATCGGGCGGCGAGCCGACCCTTCACCCGCTCTTTTTCGAGTTCTGTGACTACGTTCTGCGTGGGCCGCACCAGGGAAAGATCAAGCGGCTTCTGATCTCTACGCACGGGCGACGAATCGCCAACAATCGTCAGTTCGCCGAGCGATTCAAGGCGGGCGGCATGTATGCCTCGCTACAGTTCGACACTTTGCGCGCCGGCGTCTATCCGAAGACTCGCGGCGTCGAGCTGATCGATATGAAGATGCAATGCCTTGAGGTCATCAAGGAGCTGGACATCCCGACCGTACTGGTTCCGACCGTTTCCAAGGGAGACAACTCGGACGAACTGGGCGCGCTCATAGAGCTGGGCCTTGAACTCGAACAGGTGTCTAGCATCGTCATCCAGCCGATGGCGCACACGGGCGACGGCGGCGACCGCTATCACGGCAGCCCCGCCGGTCATCGTCTCACGATGCCGGAAGTCCATCGATTGATCGAAGAGCAGACGGGCTGGTTCAAGAGCGACTATTTTCATCCAGTCCCCTGCTCGCACCCTAGCTGCTACACGGCGACCTATCTTTTCCGCATGGACGACGGGAAATACGTGCCGCTACCGGAGTTCGTCAACGTCCGCCAGTACCTGGACGCGATGGCGAATCGCGCCATCATCCGCTCGGACGATCAACTGGAGAAAATGATCCTGGATTCGATCACCAATCTCTGGTCGGCGACCAAGGTGGGCGAGGACTCCGAGGTCATTCTCTCTTCGCTCAAGAGTTTTCTGAAAGACACGTTCAACTCTCGCAACCCGCTCTCGGCCGCCGATATCGAGCGCCGCACCGAGGCGCGCAGCAAGGCCATCTTCATACACAATTTCATGGACGCCTGGGACTTGGACGTGGCGCGTCTCAAGAAATGCTGCACGCATTACCTGATGCCCGACGGCCGGCTGATGCCGGGTTGTTCTTACAACAATCTGTACCGTCACAAGGATGAGCGGTTCTTCCCCGACGCCGAGCCGGTGTCGCCCATGCCGGTCAAAGTCGAGGGGCCGCAGCTAGTCCAGATAACCGGCGGGAGGAGACCATAAACATCCCCGAAACCATCACGGAGCTGCGCGAGCTGATCCTTAAGGCTGCGCCCGACCCCGCACTGGCCGGGCCCGTCTCTCACTGTCACGAAGACGAATTGCTGGACAACGTCATCCCCTTTTCGTCCGTGATCCTGCTCGGGGTGGTGGTCGCGGTCGAAGACCGTTTCGGCGTCCGCGTCACACGCGAACAACTCACGCGAGTCTGCGCGGACGGCTCCAGCCTGCGCAAGCTTGCCCTTATGATCGAAGACCTCCAGGACAAATGCGCGAAGCGTGACACCTCTTCCGGCACGATACGTCTGCCGGAGCGCTCTTCGGGCCGCTGACCGAGAGAGTCGGCCGCGCTTCGTGCGCTTCCGCTAACAGAGTTTCATCTCATGAAGATCGACATAGTACATCCGGCGCATTACCGAGATGACGGCACGCTCGTTCAATCCAAGCGCTGGTACGACCGCCTGGGCGCTTACCTTCCGCATCTGGGGCCGCCGCTCCTGGCCGCGCTCACGCCCGACAAGCACCAAGTCCGCCTCGTCGAAGAATACGTCGAGGACATTGATTTCGACAGCGCGGCGGACGTGGTCGCCATCTCCGGCCAGATCATGCAGTTCGATCGCTGCGTTGACATCTCGCGCGAATTTCGCGCGCGCGGCAAAAAGACAGTCCTCGGCGGCTACCTTCCCTCCATGTTGCCGGATCGGGTGGAAGGGCTGTTCGACGCTGTAGTCGTAGGCGAGGGCGATG
>DASQYE010000401.1:0-4509 GCA_035639355.1 Pyrinomonadaceae bacterium | reverse complement strand
AGCTGCTCGTCTGCGGCAACGGTGGATCGGCCACGGACGCACAGCACGTCGCCGTAGAGTTCATGCACCCGGTCATCGTGGGCCGAAAGGCGCTGCCCGCAATCTGCCTGACAAACGACATGGCCATGGTCACGGCCATCGCCAATGATGTCGGCTTTGACGATGTCTTCACGCGCCAGATCATAGCGCTCGGGCAGGAGGGCGATGTAGTGCTCGGCATCTCCACGAGCGGCAACTCGGAAAACCTTATGCACGCCTTCGCCACCGCGCGGCGGATGAAGCTTCCGACGATAGGGTTTGCCGGAAGCGACGGAGGCAAGATGGCGGAGATGTGCGCCGGCGGCGTGCTGGACTTCTGCCTGACCGTCCCGACCTCAAGCATTCACCGCGTACAGGAGACGCACGTCGCTCTTTATCACATTATGTGGGACATGGTGCATACCTTCTTGCAGCATCGCTCGCTGGTCGAAGGCTAAAAAGTTTTGTCCCGGAGGAAATTGTAATGAAGTTCGTAGACGAATACCGAGCAGGCGACATCGCGCAGAGGCTGGCCGAGCAGATCAGGCATTTGACGACCCGCCCGCTCAAGATCATGGAAGTCTGCGGCGGACACACCCACACCATCTTCAAGTACGGGATAGAGGATTTGCTGCCCCCGAACATCACCATGATTCACGGGCCGGGCTGCCCCGTCTGCGTCATCCCGCTCGGGCGCGTTGACGATGCCATCTCGATAGCCCAGCAGCCCGGCGTGATCTTCACCACCTTCGGCGATGCGATGCGCGTGCCCGGCTCTCGAACGAGCCTGCTCGATGCGAAAGCCAGTGGCGCGGACGTGCGTATGGTCTACTCGCCGCTCGATGCGCTGAAGATCGCCAGGAAGAATCCAGAGCGCGAGGTCGTCTGGCTCGCGCTCGGCTTTGAGACCACAGCGCCTTCGACCGCGATGACCATCCTACAGGCGGCCAAAGAGGGGGTAGAGAATTTCAGCGCATTCTGCAATCACATCACGATCGTGCCCGCCTTGAAAGCCCTGCTGGATTCGCCCGATTTGCAGCTCGACGGTTTCTTGGGCCCAGGCCATGTCAGCACTGTGATCGGCACGCGCCCTTATGAATTTGTTCCCCGCGAGTATGGAAAGCCGGTCGCGGTCTCCGGCTTTGAGCCTCTGGACATACTGCAATCGGTCTACATGATCGTCCGGCAGGTCGTGGAAGGGCGCGCCGAGGTCGAGAATCAGTATGCGCGCTGTATTACACGCGACGGCAATCAGAAAGCCCTCGAAGTCCTCTTCGAGGTCTTCGAGCCGCGCGATTATTTCGAGTGGCGCGGCCTGGGCTCGATCGCGCACAGCGGCATGAAGCTGCGTAGAAAATATGCCGCGTTCGACGCCGAGCTGAAGTTCAACGTTCCGGGCCTTCGCATCGCAGACCCGAAGGCGTGCCAGTGCGGCGAGATTTTGAAGGGCGTCAAGCGTCCCTGGGAGTGCAAGGTGTTCGGCACGGCCTGCACGCCCGAGACGCCCATAGGCTCCTGCATGGTTTCGAGCGAGGGCGCGTGCGCCGCCTACTACAACTTCGGACGGCTGTCGAAGATCGCCGAGCGCCAGAGCGCAAAGTCGGCTTGAGAGTAGAGAGGGCCGAAGAAAGCTGAAAGCCTATGACGGCAGGATTCACACCCTCGCCGCTCTTCGAGCGGGTCGAGCGAGCGAGGCGCAGAAAACATAAGTTCAGGGATACGCAGATCACTCTGGCGCACGGCAGCGGAGGCCGCGCGATGCACGAGCTGATCGAGGGGCTCTTTCTGGAATACCTGCGTAACCCGCTGCTCGAAACGCTCGAAGACCAGGCCGTTTTCGAGATCGCGGAGCATGGCGGCGGCGGCGCGGCGCGCCTCGCCTTCACGACGGACTCTTACGTGGTCACGCCCGTCTTCTTTCCGGGCGGCGACATAGGCAGCCTCGCCGTTAACGGCACGGTCAACGATCTAGCTATGAGCGGCGCTCGCCCCCTCTATCTTTCGGCCGGATTCATCCTTGAAGAGGGCTTCCCCATAGAAGACCTGAGACGCATCCTCTCTTCGATGCGCGCGGCCGCCCTGGAAGCGGGCGTCTCCGTGGTCACAGGCGATACGAAGGTCGTGCAGAAGGGAAGCGCCGATAAAGTGTTCATCAACACGTCCGGCATAGGCTTGATCGAGTCCCGCGTGCGAGTCTCTTCGGCGCGCGCAGAGGCCGGCGACAAGGTGATCGTGAGCGGCACGATCGGAGATCATGGGACGACGATTATGATCGCGCGCGGCGAGCTTGAGCTTGAGACGGAGATCGAGAGCGACAGTGCGCCCTTACACTTACTGGTTAAAGAGATATTGGAGGAGGCCGAGCGCACGAGTACGGTTGACGCGATTCATTGTCTGCGCGACCCGACGCGCGGCGGCCTCGCCACCACGCTCAACGAGATCGCGCTCAGCTCCGAAGTGTGCATAGAGATTCGAGAAGACAGTCTTCCCGTGCGCGAAGAGGTGAAGGGCGCATGCGAGATTCTGGGCCTGGACCCGCTCTACGTCGCCAACGAAGGAAAGCTCGTTGCCGTCGTCTCGGCAGACGTGGCCGAAGCCGTCGTCGCACACATGAGGCAGAACCCTTACGGTCATGACGCACGCATCATCGGCGAGGTGAAGACGGAGCCGCATGGCATCGTGGCGATGCGCACGGGCTTTGGCGGCACGCGCATTGTTGATATGCTCGTAGGCGAACAGCTTCCGAGAATCTGTTGAGATAAGCTGTCAAGCCAGGGTTCTATGAAAAGCGGCAGGTGTGACGCCCGCCGCTTTCAACCGTTATATGCTAAAAACTATATTCATGGGCACGTTCTCGACCGCTTCGGTGCTCGCTTTCGGCTTCGTGCTTGGCCTCAAGCACGCGGTCGAAGCAGACCATCTGGCTGCCGTCTCTACGATCGTCAGCGAGCGCAGGAGCCTTTGGAGTTCGTCGCTGGTGGGCGGCCTCTGGGGCGTCGGTCATACCATCTCGCTACTGTTCGCGGGAATCCTGGTCATACTGTTTCACTTCGAGATCGGAGAGCGGGCGGCGCTGGCGCTTGAGTTTGGCGTCGGTCTGATGCTGGTCGCGCTCGGCGCGAACGCGCTGCGGAAGCTGGCGCGCGGAGGCCGCGTACACCTGCACGTTCACAGGCACGGCGGCCGCGCGCACATACACCCGCACATGCACGACGGCTCGCCCGAGGTAGACCCGCACACACACCACGGTCTGCGTCTGGGCGTCCGCCCGTTGCTGGTCGGGATGATTCACGGGCTGGCCGGGAGCGCGGCCCTGATGCTGCTGGTTCTCTCGACCATCAATGCGCCGCTCGTAGGGGTCGTCTATATCGTTGTGTTCGGCGTCGGCTCGATCGGTGGAATGATCTTGATGAGCGCGCTTGTCGGCTTGCCTGTCTACCTGACGGCGGCGCGCTTCAACCGCGCGAATCTGACCGTGCGCGGGCTCGCGGGTCTCTTCAGCCTGAGCTTCGGACTCTTTATGATCTACGAGATAGGCTTCGGCAAGGGCCTGTTCCGTTGAGGTCTGCGAAGTATGTTTCGTCAGATGCCGCTTTATGCATCTCAGCTAGCTTTGCTTCACTCCTCTTTTATCGCTCATTATTCAAGCTGCTTCCTGTTTGAACCGCAAGTGGATGAGGTGCTTCGCATCTGTGATGCTGGCGAGCGCGTAGACTTGACCCGACTCGTCCGAGCGCGGGCTTCGGATATTACGCTTAACACACGGGTGGGTGAAATCGCGTTATGGGCCGATCGCTGCGGGCCTGCGTTTCCTTGGGGGGCATCTACGATAACTCCCGGTTCGTCAGGAATACCGGCGCGCGCGCATATTCTCAGACCAGCCAAGTGTTACGCTCAGGGGGAACCGGATTTTCTCGCTGATTCTACTTCTCATCGGTCTCAAAATCCAGAAGCAGGGTAATGTGCGGAGGCGGGGTTGGGACTGAAAAGAGCACGAGGGCCGAGGCATCACTACAGACTCAGGCTCACTCAGCGCCCTTCGACCGGCGTCGAGCCGTCGCCATCGCCGCTTCCTCTTCCGTGCCGACCCCTGCTTCGCCTCTCGTCCCTCATCTGCTGAAACTGCCGCCACTGTTCGGGCGTGAGGACTTTCTGTAGACGCTCGTCGGCCTGCCGCCGAATCTCTTTAACCCTGGGCTCGGACTCTTTGCGCAATGCCTGCAACTGCTCGCGCGTGTCGCCGAGTATCTGTTGAACCTGTGTCTTCTGCTCGCCGCTGACTTGTAAGCGGTCAAGCATCTGCTCGAAGCGATCCTGCCTGCTCATTTGACCGCCGCCCCTGCCGGCCCACGCGCGGTAGGCGTTCAAGGCGAGCGCGCCCGCCGCGAAGCCCAGCAGGAATATAATCACCGCCGCGCCCCGTACCTGCCACCTGTTTCTGCTGATCTTGTCCATGATTACCTGTCCTCGCCCGACTCGTAGATGGTCGTC
>DASQYE010000400.1:0-4930 GCA_035639355.1 Pyrinomonadaceae bacterium | reverse complement strand
GCGGAGGCGCGCATGATCGCGGGCTACAATGCAGGGCCGAGCCGCGCCGCCGACTGGAATCGCGTCCAGGGCAACGCCAGGCCGCTCACCGCCGACCAGTTCGTAGCGCGCATAGACATTCCCTCGACGCGCGCCTATGTCACCTCTATACTCGAACGCTACCGGAAATTGAAGCAGAGCAAAGGCAGGCCGAGCGCGCGGCAGTAAGCGATGATGAAGAGCGTCGGGCCGGTGCGATTGATGCTTTGTCCCGTGCGGCCTGCCGCACTCACTCTTGCGCTCTCTTATTCGACGGGGGCAAGTCTTTGACCTACCGGCAACTGCTCAAGGGGAACGCGGATTTTCGTCGCCTGTGGATGGGCCAGGTCATCTCCGAGATTGGCGACTGGCTCAATAACATAGCGGTGCTCGCGCTCACCATACAGCTTGCCGGTCACGGTCGCGAGGGACTTGCGATTGCCGTCTACGCCATCGCGCGCCACCTGCCGCTGTTCGTCTTCGGCCCGGTCGCGGGCGTGGTCGTCGATCGCGTAGACCGCAGACGCGTGATGATCGCTGCCGATCTCGCGCGCGCTCTTCTGGCGCTCGGGTTCATCGCAGCCGGCGCACGCCTGGCCCTGCCTCTGATCTACGTCACGGGCGCGTCGCTCTTCGCCGTCTCCGCCTTCTTCAACGCCGCCAAGCGCGCTTCCGTCCCGAATATCGTGCGAAGCGCAGAGGAACTCCTCGGAGCAAACTCGCTTTCGGCTTCGACCACGGCGGCGACCATCGCGGTCGGCTCCGCCCTTGGCGGTATCGTCGCCACTTTCGCCGGACGCAATACGGTTTTCGTCCTCAACGCGGCGACTTTCATCGTCTCCGCCGAAATGATTCGCCGCATCCGCGCGCAAACTCGAAGAAGCCGCGCCGAGCATGAAGCGAAGCAGGGGGCGCAGCCCGTTAAGAACGCGCGCGACCGCCAGAATGACGCCGACTCCGTATCGAGCGGAAGCCGCTCGCGCCCCTCTTTTCAAGCCGTCGCGCGGCGCGCGCTCGTTGACTTTCGAGAGGGCCTGCGTTACGTCCGAAGCAATCAAGTGTTGTCGGCGATCTTCATAGTGGCCGCCGGCTGGGGCTTGGGTAACGGCGCGGCGCGTGCGCTCTACAGTCTTTTCGGCGCGCGCCTGGGGCTGGCCGAGGCCGCGTCGTTCGTAGCACGCCCGACCGATTTCGGCATCTCCGTGCTGTTCGTGGCAATGGGGCTGGGCGGCGTGATCGGTGCGCCCATCGCCCGGCGCTTCAATAGTGCGTCGGGCGATAGCCTGGGCTCGCGCATGGGTCGCTCCATGATCTTCGACGGTTGCGGGCTCGCGCTCTTCAGCCTGATGCCATCTCTATGGAGCGCGGCTCTTGTGCTGGTCGCGCGCGAGATAAACTTTGCGATCTGGTGGACGGCGCAGCAAACGATCATCATGACACGGACGGACGACCGTTATGGCGGGCGCGTCTTCGCCTCTTACGAGACGTTGACGACGCTGATGATGGTCGGCTCGATGCTCGCGGCCGGGGCCGCCGCCGACACCTTCGGCATCAGACCTGTGGCGGCCACAGGGGGGATGTTGATCGCTCTTTCGGGTCTGCTGTGGTTCCTAATGCGCAGTCGCCGCCGTAGCAGGGACGAACAGGCCGCGTTCGAGGTCGAGAATTTTTGACGGGCTGTGGTTCGAGGCCGACCCGGCTTGAACCTGCTCAAAAGCGGCTGTGTGCGCCGCCTGAGTAGAATTGAGGCTTAAAAGAGTGGGACGCTGAACAATCAGGCCCGGATGCTAAACGGATGACTACTATTTATGGCGCAAGATGGGTGCTGCCGATCGCGTCGGCGGTGATAGAGAATGGCGCTGTGGCCGTCGAAGGCGCGCTCATAGCAGGCGTAGGTTCCGCTCGCGCCCTGGCAGACAGATTCCCGGAGGCCTCGCTGCGGGACTTTGGCGAGGCAGCGATTCTGCCCGGCTTCACGAACGCGCATTCTCATCTGGAATTGACGGCGATGCGTGGATTTCTGGAAGACGCCGAGGACGATTTCTCCCGCTGGCTCAGGAAACTGACCGTCGCGCGGCTCGAACGCATGACGCCTGACGACCTTTACATCTCGGCCGCGTGTGGAGCGGTAGAGGCGGCGCGCGCGGGCGTGACCTGCCTCGGGGATGCTAGCGATGCGGCGAGCGCGAGCCTTCGAGCGCTCAGGGACGTGGGGCTTCGCGGGACGGTTTATCAGGAGAGCTTCGGCCCAGACCCCGCGCTGGCCCGCGAGAATTTCGAGAAGCTGCGCGAGAAGCTTTCAGGGCTGCGGGAATATGAGAGCGCGCTCGCGCGCTCTGGCGTCTCGCCGCATGCGCCCTTTACCGTCAGCGCACAGCAGCTTGAGTTGATTGCGGATTTCGCCATCTCGGAAAATCTGCCGCTGATGATGCACGCGGCCGAATCGCTGGCCGAAGAACAGTTCATGCGTGAAGGGGTCGGGGCGTTCGCGGAAGGTCTCGCGCGGCGCGGCATAGAATGGCGCGCTCCGGGCATCTCTACTATTCAATATCTGGAAAAACTTGGCGTGCTTCGCGCCCGACCGCTGCTCGCGCATTGCGTAAGGGTGGACGAGGCGGACATCGAAACGATCAAGGCGGCGGGCGCAAGCGTAGCGCACTGTCCCAAGTCGAATGCCAAGCTCGGACACGGGCACGCTCCGTTCGCGGCTTTCGTCGAGCGCAGGGTGACGGTCGGCCTCGGCAGCGATTCGGTGGCGAGCAACAACGTATGCGACATGCTGGAAGAGGCGCGCTTCGCCGCCCTGCTGTCGCGCGCAACCGATCGAGCGGGCCCAAGGCGAATGACGGATGCTGCCGACGTGCTGTTTGCGGCGACGCTCGGCGGAGCACGCGCGCTCGGCCTTGACGATAGGACGGGCGCGCTGGCGGAAGGGCTACAGGCAGACCTTACAGTGGTCGCGCTCGACGGCGCGCACCAGCTTCCCGTTTATGACCCGGCGCACGCGCTGGTCTTCGCCTCGTCCGGGCGCGATGTGAGGCTAACGGTCGTTGCGGGCAGGGAAGTATTCCGCGACGGCCGCATAACCACCGTTGACGAAACCTATCTGCGCGCGCGCATGGAAGAAATCAAGAAGGCAGTGACAAGTGACAAGTGACGAGTCACAAGCTAGAATTTCGTCTTTGCTCGTCACTTGTCACTCGTCACTGCTCTCTTATGAACGTTCTGGTGCTCAATTGCGGCAGTTCCTCGGTCAAGTTTCAACTGATTGCGACTGATCTGGAACGCATCGCCGAGGACACGGATAGGCGGCTGGCGCGCGGCACGGTCGAGCGCATCGGCGGCGAGGCCATCATCACGCTCGGCGTCGAAGGGCGAGCGCCGAAGACGACGACCGCGCCCTTGCGCGACATGCGCGCGGCGGTCGAGCTGATTATCCGCTGGGCCTGCGCGGAGGATTCCGGCATCGCCGAAGTCAGGAGCGTCGCCGACGTGAATGCAGTGGGCCACAGGGTCGTGCACGGCGGCGAGCGCTTCACGCATTCCGTCCTGATTACGGACGAGGTCTTGCGCGGCATAGAGGACTGCATAGAGCTAGCGCCGCTGCACAATCCGGCCAACCTCAAGGGCATCATGGCCGCGCGAGAGGTGTTCGGCGCAGGGTTGCCGCAGGCCGCCGTCTTCGACACGGCCTTTCACCAGACGCTGCCCGATCACGCCTACCTCTACGCGCTGCCCTACCAGCTTTATCGTCGCCATCGCATTCGTCGCTACGGCTTTCACGGCACGTCGCATCGCTACGTCGCCTATCGTTATAGACAACTGCTAGGGCTAGCGCGCGAGCGCACCAACGTGATTACTTTGCACCTGGGCAACGGCTGCTCGGCGGCTGCGATTCGCGCGGGCGACTCCATTGATACTTCGATGGGCCTGACCCCGCTCGAAGGTCTGGTGATGGGCACACGTTCGGGTGACATTGATCCGGCGATCATAGATTTCATCTCGGCCAAAGAGGGACTGACTACGCGGGACGCCGAGACGCTGCTCAATAAGCAATCGGGGCTGCTCGGCATCTCTGGATTGACGAACGACATGCGCGAGCTTTTGGACGAAGCGCACGAGAATGATGATCGCCGCGCGCGCCTGGCGATACGTTTATTCTGCTATCGCGCGCGCAAGTATATAGGCGCTTACCTGGCGGCGATGGGCGGCGCGGACGCCGTCATCTTTACGGGCGGCATCGGCGAGAACTCTGCTGAGATTCGCGCCTCGATCTGCGCGGGTCTGGAATGGATGGGGCTTGAGCTGGACGCGGAGCGCAACAATGCGCACACAGGAGGGCGCGAAGGTTTAATCAGCCGCGACGGCGCGCGCCTGGCCGCATACGTAGTGCCGACGGACGAAGAGCTTTTGATCGCGCGCGACACAGTACGCTGCGTTCACGGCGCGCCCCAGCGCTACTGACCAGAGCGATCAGTATTCAAATCAGCGGGTCAGCCGTCCACAGGCATCGGTCAAGGCGATTTTTCAAGCCCGTGACGCGCAATCCCTGGCCGCGCCGGACGTTCAAAGCTTCGGGAGCAGGCAGCGCCGCCGCTGCCCGTTTCGACCGGAATTCTCAGGACGGGAGAAGGTGTCTTATGTTTGGCATCAGAACGAGTATCGTCGTCGCTTTGCTATCGCTTACGCTCAACGGCGCGAGCGCGGTGGGTTGCGGCACGGGCGCGGACAAGTTGGCCCAGAACAATAAGCAATCTGGCAATAAGAGCGCGACTCCGGCACCCAGGGGCGTGCCTGTGACGCGTGAAGCGGGAGAGAATGCGAGCGGCGACATAAAAATCTTAACCCAGGGAGCGCACATTTCTGTCAGCGAGCCTTTCATCGCCGTCGCCCGCGACGCGGAGACTTATGC
>DASQYE010000399.1:0-5741 GCA_035639355.1 Pyrinomonadaceae bacterium | reverse complement strand
TGCTGCGCCCCACGCTGTTCCTGCTGAGGCTTAGACCCGCGCCAGCGCTCGCCTTCACGTTCGCGCCCTCTTTCACGCTGTTGCCCGCCCCGATCGCGCTGTTGCGCGTTTGCCAGTCCGCTCGGCCCCAATAGAGATACCACGCCAAAGATTGACACCACCATCATTCGCTTCAAGAAATTAACTTTCATTACCCTCTCCTTCTATTAACCAGGTTTCGGGGAGAGAGCGCCCTTGATTCTTTGCCGATGCGTCACCGGCGCTCTACTTATATAGACACCGACGAGAGCGCGCCGGTTACAAAACATTGTTCGCGTCATTACTCGTAACGCAGAGCTTCGATCGGATCGAGTCCGGCGGCCTTGCGCGCCGGGTAGTAGCCGAAGAATATGCCGACCCCCGCCGAGAAGATCACTGAGCCTATGATGGCCGTGGTGGAAACGAGCGTGGGCCAACCGAGCATGGCCGGGATGGCGACCGAGACAATCACGCCGAGCACTATGCCGGCGAGCCCGCCCGTCAGGCTGAGCACGATCGACTCGATCAGGAATTGTGTTTGCACGGCCGACGAGCGCGCTCCTATGGCCATGCGTATGCCTATCTCGCGCGTGCGCTCGGTCACACTGACGAGCATGATGTTCATAATCCCTATGCCGCCCACCAGCAAGGATACGCCCGCGATGCTGCCGAGCAGCATGGTCATAATGCTGTTGGTTTCGTTGGCCGCCTCCGCCACGTCCGTCATGTTGCGCACCGAAAAGTCGTTCGGCTCGTTCGCGGACAGCTTGTGGCGCTGGCGCAATAGCTCCGTGATCTGGGCCTGCGCCGTGTAGGTCGCGTCCTGCGATATGGCCGAGACGTAGGCGATCTGAATGCGCGTGTTCCCGAGGAGCTTTTTCTGCACGGCCGTGAAGGGGGCGAAAGCCATATCGTCCTGATCGCGCCCCTGCGGGTCTTGACCTTTCCGGGCCATCACGCCGACGACCTTGAAGGGAAGATTCATCACGCGCAATGATTGGCCGACCGGGTCCGTGCCTGGGAAAAGGTTATCGGCGACGGTCTGACCGATTACGATGACGCGCGCGGCCGCGCGCACGTCCGCGTCTGTGAAGAACGCGCCGCTTTGCATCGTCCATTTGCGAATCTCCGGGAACTGCTCGCTAACTCCCTGAACAGACGTGTTCCAGTTTTGATTGCCGACGACCAGTTGCGACCTGGCGTTGACGCTCGGTGTGACCATCATTACGCTCGGCACTTCTCGACGGATCGCCTCAAGGTCTTCGGCCGTCAGCGTATTCGTACCATTGTCGCCCGCGCCGCTGCGCACGCCGCCCGTATTCTGCGCGCCTGCGCTGACGAAGAGCAGGTTCGTGCCCATGCCTTCTATCTGTGCCTGCACGGAGGCCTGCGCGCCCTGTCCTATGCTCACCATGGCGATCACCGCCGAGACGCCGATAATAATGCCGAGCATGGTCAGCGCCGCGCGCATCTTATTGCGCACCAGAGCACGAAAGGCGACGCGGATAATCATCAGTATGTTCATAAGCTGCCGAACCCTTCTGTCTTTTAAATTCAACCCTGATCTTTTAGTCTTCTTCCTGTTCGACGGCGGGCAGAAGCTTTAGCTCGCGCGCCGCATCGCGCGGCTCTTCGATTTTGTAGTCCTTCTCAATTCTGCCGTCCTTGAAGACGACGACCCGATCGGCGTACTGGGCTATGTCCGGCTCGTGCGTGACCAGGACGAGCGTGATGCCTCGCTCGCGATTGAGTTTCTGGAAAATCTCCATCACTTCAACGGAGGTGCGCGAGTCCAGGTTGCCCGTAGGCTCGTCTGCGAGGATGAGCGCCGGACGATTGACTAGAGAGCGTGCGATGGCGACGCGCTGTTGCTGGCCGCCCGATAGTTGGTTCGGATGATTGTGCTCGCGCCCCACGAGGCCCACCGAAGCGAGCGCCTCCATCGCGCGGCGCTGGCGCTCCGAAGTATCGACGCCCGCATAGAGCATCGGCAGCTCGACGTTCTCAAGCGCCGAAGTGCGCGAGAGCAGATTGAAGCCCTGAAAAACGAAGCCGAGTTTACGGCTGCGAATATCGGCGCGCTCGTCCTTCGACATCTCGGAGACATCCTGACCGTCCAGGATATAAGTCCCGCGCGTGGGACGATCCAGGCAGCCGACGATGTTCATCGTCGTAGACTTGCCCGACCCCGAAGCGCCCATGATTGCCACGAACTCGCCTTCTACGATCGTGAGCGAGATTCCACGCAGCGCGTGAACCTCAACGTCGCCCATCGTGTAGGTCTTATGAACGTTCTCCAGCTGAATGACGGGGCGCGCCTGCGCCACTGCTGCGGGCGCTAGTTGCAGCCCCGCTTTCGTTTCAAGCTCCCGGCGTTCGATCTCTAATGTCGCTTGCATTTTCGGTTCTCCCTCCGCTTACAGACAACGATTGACAACCGCCGCCGCGCTCGGTAGGGCGGCTGTCAATCGCAAGGCCCGCTCACCGTCGTCATCTACCTCTGCCGCCACCTGCGCCTGTGCGCGGAGCGCCGCCGAATCCGGGCGGCGTCTGGCCGGTCGTTTGCGGGCGACTCTCGCCAGAGATGTTCTGTCCTGTAATGACTACTTCGCCCTCGCGCAGGTCGCCTTCGACCACTTCGGTCGAAGCGCCGTCCGTGAGTCCGATCTTGATACGGCGCGGCTGCGGCTTGCCGTCCTGGCCCAGCACCCACACGCGCCGCGTCTGGCCCTCCAACACGGGCGAAGTTGCCGGGGCGACTCGCGCGCGCGTTGCGTCCGCCTGCGCTCCCGTCTCTGCCGACGTGTCGCCGTTGGCGTTGACGCCGCCCGCCGTATCGGATTGCTGCCTTGCGCCGCGCTGTCGAGCGCCCTGGCCGGACGCGCCGGCGGCTCCGTTCCGATTCGCTCCGCTTCTCTGGCCCGTCGCATCCTGCGGCGTAAAGCGCAGCGCGGCGTTGGGCACTTTGATTACGTTGTTGCGCTCGTCAATCGTGATTTCAAGGTTCGCCGTCATGCCCGGCTTGAGTTTCTGTTCCGGATTACTTACGTCGATCACGACGTTGTAGGTCACGACGTTCTGGACGTTCTGCGGATTAAGCCGCATCTGCTGGATCGCTCCCTTGAATTCCTGTCCGGGAAAAGCGTCTACGGTAAAATTGACGCTCTTCGCCTGCTCGACCAGTCCTATGTCCGCTTGGTCTATGTTCGCCATGATCTGCATCCGCGTCAGGTCGTTGGCGATCGTGAAGAGGGTCGGAGCGGAAAGGCTCGCGGCCACGGTCTGTCCTACGTCCACGTCGCGCGAGACGACTACGCCGTCGATAGGCGAGCGAATCGTCGTGTGGCTCAGATTGATCTCAGCCAGATTGAGCGCCGCCTCGGCCTGCCGGACTTGCGCTTCGGCCTGTTGCACCTGTGCCTCGGCCTGCTGAACCTGTGCCTGTGTCTGCTGCACCTGCGCCTGCGACTGGGCAATGCCTGCGCCCGACGAGGACTTCTCGCTGAGAACAGCCTGGTTCACCTGGGCCATGGCCTGGTTGTAGCGAGCCTCGGCCGTTTTATAACTCGTCTGCGCCGTCTCATATTCTCGCTGCGAGATGACGCCGCTCGAAAGCAGCGCCTGCTCCTGGCGAAGAAAGCTGAGGGCATCGTCCATCTGTGCTTTGAGCACGGCGAGATTGGCCTGCGCGCCCGACACTCCCGCCTGCTGGTTCTGCACAGTTGACCGCGCGGCGAGCACTTTCGCCTGCGCGTCCGTCACACCTGCGCGCGACTGTGCGACGCTTGCGCGCGCTTGCAAGAGGCTGGCGCGGGCCTGTTCAAGATTGGCGCGCGACTGCTCGACCTGCGCCTCTGTGGTGGAGGGGTCGAGCTGGGCTACGACCTGGCCCTTCTTGACCGTCGAGTTGAAATCGACGTAGAGCGCCGAGATCGTTCCTGACGCCTGGCTGCCGACCTGAACGGTAGTAACGGCCTGGAGCGTTCCCGTCGCCGTGACGGTATTGCGCAGATTCCCTCTCTCGACCTTCGCAGTCATATAGGTCGCGGCGCTCGCGCGGTCTCCCCAGAACCAATATCCGGCGATCACAGTCAGCGCGACCGCGATCATTGCGACCGCGAGTCGCTTCCTGTCGCTCAAATTCGATCTTATCCACTTCATAGTTCTCTTCCTTCGGCAGAGCGCCATCTACAGAGCGCGTCCATTAATGTTCAATCAAAGAAAACCCCTGAAATCCCCCACATCTTGATAGACACCGGGCCATTCCGTCCGGTTACAGGCGGCCTTTAATTTAATGTTCACAATTTCGCGCCGGTCTATGGTTTGAGCGAAGAGCGCAACGGCCCCAGGGTGAGGGGGCCGCTCTACGCGCTGTAACTTTTCGATCATCCGAGGTGTCTTACCTATCGAGGGGCCAATTCGGGCTCTGGCACGATCGATAATCGAGTACACTTAGGAGGTAAGACGAACGATGAAAAAGCAGCTTCAGACGCTCGCACGGCTGACGACCGCATCGAAGACCTAAAGCGAACGGAAAGCGTAGGCAGGGCCGGGCGTCAAAGCGAGTGTCTTTTACAGGAATCGTGGACGCGGAGACTTACCGAAAGTCCGTGACCCGTCATCTTTGAACAGGAACGCTTGCGGTCGAACGACTACGAACAGACACCGGACCTGGAGTTGGCGCGCATGGCTCGCGGAGGCGACGAATCGGCCTTCGCCGAGATCATGCGCCGCTATAGCCCGCGCGTCTTCCGTTTCGCCGGCCGTTTCTTTCGTCAGCGCAGCCTGGTCGAAGAAGCGGCGCAGGAGGTCTTCATGAAGGCTTACACGCAGCTCGATCAATACGAAGGGCGCGGCTCGATGGAGGGGTGGCTGACGCGCATCACTACGAACACGTGTCTCAACCTGCTTCGCAGCGCCGGTCGCAGGCCGGAGCTGACGGTCTCCGACCTGACGGAAGACGAAAGCAGCTGGTTGGACGAAAGACAGGCGGACGCGGCCGCCGAGCGTCATCAATCGAGCGAGCGGGGACGCATCGCGGCCGACCTGGCCGGGCGCGTGCTGGAAACCTTGTCTGCGGACGACCAGCTGGTTTTGACGCTGGTCGATGGCGAGGACACGCCGATCAAAGAGGTGGCGGAGATGACGGGCTGGTCGCAATCGAAAGTCAAGGTGCAGGCATTTCGCGCGCGCCGACGGATGCGTAAGGCCGTGGAACAACTGCTCGCACATAAGAGAAAGAATCCCGACAGGAGTTTAGAAAGCGACGGGTGAGAGCTTTGAGAGACGAACATATCATCAGCATTCTTGAGAGCGCGCCGCTGGCCGAGATAGGCGAGGGCGAGATGGCGACCGTTCGCGCCCATATCGATACTTGCCGGGAATGCTGGCGGGCCTACGAGGCGGCGCAAATCTCCGCGAGCCTGCTCAGAGCGCGCGTCGCGGAGGCAAGCGAGCCGCCGCCTTTCTTTCAGACCAGAGTCCTGGCCGCGCTGCGCGAGCGTCGAGCGTCCGATGAGGCGTCGGCGCTCGGGCGTCTGTGGAAGGCTGCGGGCGCGCTCGTCTCTTCGATGGCGGCAACCGTCGCGGCACTCGCGGTTTTAACCGTCTTCGCCCCCGGCCCTCAACCCGCCACGAGAACGCAGCAGGAGGATCGGGTGGTGGCTTCCGCTCTCAATTCTTATTCGGCCGAAGAGGTGCTGTTCGATCAGGGTGAAGCGCCC
>DASQYE010000398.1:0-11042 GCA_035639355.1 Pyrinomonadaceae bacterium | reverse complement strand
GCCCAGACGATGCGCCCGGCGACGCCCCACTTGACGGCCGAGAGACGGCGCGTCGCGCCGACCCCGACGATCGCTCCAGTGATCGTGTGAGTCGTCGAGACTGGAATGCCCGCATAGGTCGCGCCGAAAAGGGTCAGCGCGCCCGCCGTCTCCGCGCAGAAACCCCCGACCGGCTTGAGCTTCGTAATCTTAGAGCCCATCGTATGCACGATGCGCCAGCCGCCCGAGAGCGTGCCGAGACCTATGGCCGCATGCGCCGTCAGCACGACCCAGGTCGGAATCTCCGGCAATGCTCCACCTGGGCCCGCTTTCACAAGGCTGCCCGCGACCAGCACTGCCGTGATTATTCCCATGGTCTTCTGCGCGTCGTTGCCGCCGTGGCCCAGCGAATAAGCGGCGGCTGATAAAAGCTGGCCGCGCCGAAAAGTCGTGTCCACCTGCTTCGCAGACCAGCGCCTGAAAATCCAGTAGACCGCAACCATCAAGACGAACCCCATAATCATCCCCAGCAGCGGAGAGAGAACGATGAAGGAGACCGTCTTAATCCAGCCTTCGGGCTTGAGCAGCCCCGCCACGCTCTTGTAAGCGGCGATGGCAGCGCCCGCGTAACCGCCTATGAGCGCGTGCGAGCTTGAGGTCGGAAGCCCCAGATACCAGGTGATTAGATTCCAGATGATCGCGCCCAGAAGCGCCGCGAGCAGGACGTAGAGTCGTAAATCCTCCGTGATTAGGTTGATGTTAATCAGATCGCCGCCGATGGTCTTGGCGACGCGCGTCCCGAAGAAAAGGAAGGCTACGAAATTGAAGAAGGCGGCCCAGATGACGGCGACGCCGGGCGAGAGAACGCGCGTCGAGACGACCGTGGCGATGGAGTTGGCCGCATCATGAAAGCCGTTGATGTAATCGAAGACGAGCGCGACCGCGATGATTAAAATGACGAAGCCCAATGTGCTGGTCATATTGTAAATGTTCAGTAATCGGCGGCTCTGCCGGCCGGTAAAAAGCGTTCAGCTGATTTCGGGCCGTCGGCTGACCGATCATCTACGTATGCTTGATAATCACGCTTTCGATAATATTGGCGACGTTCTCGCAACGATCGACGGCCGACTCCAATTTCTCGTAAATGTCTTTCCACTTAATCACGGCGAGCGGATCGCTCGCGTTATGAAAAAGCTCTGCGATGGCCGTATGGTAAATATCATCGCCCTCGTTTTCCAGCCGGTGAAGCTCAACGAGTCGCGGCGAGATTCCGTTGGGTCTCGCAAGCGTCTTGACGATCTCGTGAAGCTCTACGGCCATGCGTTGAATCACATCCGCGAAGCGGCGCGCGTGAACCGTGGTCTCGGTCACGCCGTACATCACCATCGCGCGGGCCGTGTCGTTGATGAGATCGACGATGTCGTCGAGCGCGCTCGACATCATATAGATGTCTTCACGGTCAAAGGGCGTAATGAAGGATTTGTTGAGGCGCGTCGAGATTGAATGCGTTAGCTCGTCGCATTCATGCTCGATTGCCTTGATGCGACGGGCGTGTTCTTCGTAGCCTCCGTCTCGATCGTTGACCATCTCTACGAGCGCCCGTGAAGCGTCATAAATGTAGGAGGTCATCTGCGAGAAGAGCGAGAAATATTGCTCCTCCCTTGGAAGAAAATTGAAGAGTGGCATGAACGATTCGTGGCTCCGGCTCGGTCAGTGATAATTTATAAAGAGAGGGCAATATAGTCGAACGGGCAGGCATTGTCTATACCAAATCCGAAGGGGCGCGGCACGGCCCCGTCGGGCTTTGAGCGGCGCTCGCCCCTGTTCTTGTCGGGGGGCGTATCTTCGTCGTATGCTCACTCACTGCGCGTCGAATCGAAGGCGCTCACTCTGGAACCATTATGGCCGAGAAAGAGTATTTTCCGCAGGTCGTCGAGCTTCTGCGTATGGAGTCGGAAGCCATCGCCCAGACGGCGAAGCGACTGGCGCGGGCCGAGGTCGAGCGTGCGATCGCTCTGCTGGCCGGGCACGGGGGCAAGGTCGTGCTGCTGGGCCTGGGCAAATCCGGCATCATCGCGCAGAAGATCGCAGCGACTCTGACCAGCACGGGAACGGGCGCGATCTACCTGCACCCTTCGGATGCGCTGCACGGCGGCCTGGGGATAGTCGCCGCCGACGATGTCGTAATCGCTCTGAGCAACAGCGGCGAGACGGACGAGCTTGTAGCGATGCTGCCGTTTTTGAAGCACAGGGGCGTGCCGATCATAGCCCTCGTGGGCAGCCTTGATTCGACGCTCGCGCGCCGCGCCGACGTGGTGCTCGACGCCTCCGTTGACCAGGAAGCCTGCCCGCTCAACCTCGCTCCGACCACCAGCACGACGGTCGCGCTCGCCATCGGCGATGCGCTGGCGATGACTCTCATGCAGATGAGAGGGCTGACGCTCGACGACTTCGCCGTCAATCATCCGGGCGGACGCCTGGGGAAGCGCTTGACGCTCAGGGTCGCAGACCTGATGCACACGGGCGCGGACAACCCCACGATCAGCGCCGACGCTCCCTGGCTCGAAGTAGTCGCTTGCATCAGCAAAGGAGGGCTGGGAGCGGTCAACGTCCTGGACGCGCAGGGCCGTCTCGTCGGCATAATCACGGACGGCGACCTGCGGCGGGCGCTCCAGCAGATCAAGCAAGACAACTGGGCGAGTCTCACCAGCGACGCGATCATGACGCACGACCCTGTCGTCGCCTCGCCGGAGTTGTTGGCTTACGACGCGCTTCGTTTAATGGAGGATCGCCCGTCTCAAATCTCCGTCCTGCCGGTCGTGGACGGCGAACGAATCTGCGTCGGCCTCGTTCGCCTGCACGACATAGTGCGCAGCGGCCTGTGAATCCCTGCTTGCGAGGTCAGGTCGGCGCGCCCGGCCCAGACGGGGACTTGCAGCGCAAGTAATCCGTAAGCTAACGTCTCTTACCTGGCTCGCCCACGGGCTGCGGGCCTTTAAGCTTTCTCCCCATCTTGTTGACTACTCGCGGGCCGCGGGAGGCCGCTTTCTGTATGCCTGTCGAAAAGGGGGAATCGTTTTGATGTCTATCAGTAGACCGGGCGCTACGTCCGAGGGCACGATGAAGTCTTGGCTGTTGGGCCTTATGATTTGCCTGGGCGTCGCCTTGAGCCTCTGCGCTCCGCCATATGCGCTCGCTCAAACACCGAACCAAACACGCCCCAGGCAGGCCACGACGCCGTCGCCGCAGACTCCCACGCCTCCAACTCCCGTAGCAGAAGCGACCGTCACGCTCAACGAACAATTTCTCAACGCGCTTTTGGAAGCGATGTTCACGCGCCTGGGCCCACCCTCGTTTCCTCTCTCGCTCGCAGGCGACGAGCGCCCCGCAGTAAAGCCGCCCGCCCAAGTCGAGCCGCCCGCGTCCTCGCGCGCCGCCGCAGCTTCGACGAACCAGTGCGCGAGCGTCGTAGTACTTGAGCGGGAGATGAACGGCGTCAAAACAGCCGTCCACTTCGAAAGCGGAAGGATCGTTGCGCCGCTCGCGTTCTCGGGCTCCTACAGCGTTGTGCTCTTGGGCTGTATGCGCTTTCAGGGCTGGGCCGAGACGGTCATCAATCTGAGTTTCGACCGCGAGCGGCAGGTCTTGAGCGCGCGCGTCGATGTTCAGGACATACATCTGGGCGGCATACCTTCGCTCGCCAACGGCGTTATCATCAACCTCGTACAGAACTCTCTGGACAGCCGCATCAACCCGATTGAAATCCTTCAAGCCGCGCAATTGAGCGCGCGCCTGCCGATCACGGCCGCCGGCGGCGCGCTTCGCCTGCGCGCCAGGGAGGTGCGCCCCGAAATCCTTCCAGGCTCGCTGCGCCTGCACATCTTTTACGAATTCGCGAGCGACAAATAGCTCGGCGGAGGGTTGTTTGAAAGTTATGCTCGCGCGCGCGGCCCGCTTCAGCCGTTAGCCCGGTAGGCCGCAGATTAACCGAGAATATCTTCCACGTTCACCTTGAGGTCAGGGATAGTTGTTGACGATAGCGATTGCCCCCGCGTGAATTCTTCGCGGCTTCGGTACGCGCCGTTCTCAGGTCGGGCATAAACTTCAATCATCTCTTCGGGTAGATTAACCAGCCACATCTCGGGGATACCAGCTCGTGCATAGAGCGGCGCTTTCACTTGACGATCATACTCGACAGAAGTATCCGCAACTTCTACGATCAGCAAAACGTCAGAGGGGGAAGGATGTGCCTCGGCATAAAAGTCGCTGCGGGGCTTGAGCAAGGCCACGTCAGGTTCGGGCTCTGAATAATCATCAAGCAGGATCGGGTTTTGGGCGCTGACCTGTGCGACTCCGCCGAGTCGCTGGTTAAGAGTTGCATCAAGTCGCCTGACGCACGCCGCGTGTCGGCTGCCGATCGGACTCATCTCTATAATCTCACCTTCGATCAGCTCGACACGGTCATCCTCGGAAAGAATACCCGTCTCAGCCATCCGGTTATATTCGGTGACATTGAACTGTCTCTTTATGATTTGGACTGACATAGCCGCCAACCTGGTCTGGACTAGAGCCGTAGCATTTGACGTTCGCGATAATAACATAGAAGCACGGCGCGCAGAGGAATCGCCCGATCTATGGCACCGGATAAAAAGCGGTTCGATACACGAAAGGCGCAATTGGTTCTTCCCGGCGCGTTAAAGTTAGACGCCGACCATGTGCTTGTCCGGTTTTCGATGGGCGGGCATGTCCATGATCTCCCAGGCGGTGCGCTGGCGCAGGAGCTTGGACATGAGTGCGGCGTGGAGGACGTGGCCGCTGCGCTCGGCGCGGACTTTGCCCAGGATGGGCATGCCGAGGAGCGCCAGGTCGCCGATGATGTCCAGAATCTTGTGGCGCACAAACTCATCGGGGAAGCGCAGGGAGTTATCGTTGAGCATCCCTTCGGGCGTCAGCACGATCGCGTTATCGAGCGTGCCGCCGCGAATCAGGTTGGCGCGACGCAGGGCTTCGATCTCTTGCGTAAAGCCGAAGGTGCGCGCAGGCGAAATCTCGCGGCCAAACGCTCCGTTCGTCATCTGGAAAGAGAGCGACTGGACGCCGATCAGCGGGTGAGGGAAATCTATCATGCAATCTATCTCGAATGCTTCGGCGGGCTCAATACTGATGCGGCGATTGCCGCCCTGCTCGACCGACACTCGCTCGCGCACCAGCAGCGCACGCCGCGCGAGCGGCTGCTCGACCACCCCCGCGCGGTCGATCATCTCCGTAAACGCTTCGGCCGAGCCGTCCATGATCGGCAACTCCAGGTTGTCCACCTCTATAAAGGCATTGTCCACACCGGCCCCGCGCAGCGCCGCCAGCAGGTGCTCGACGGTCGAGAGCATGACGCCCGTACGCATCAACGTCGTCGCATAGCTGCAATGCGCGACCGATTCGACCGTGGCCGGAATCTCGAAGCCGCCCAGGTCCGTGCGGACAAACACGTAGCCTGCGTCGGGCGGAGCCGGGAGCAGACGGAGGTGAACCGTGACGGCCGTGTGCAGCCCCGTGCCGCTGGTCTCCGCCGGAGCGGCCAATGTTGTCTGTTTAATCAAGAGTTGATCCGGCCCTTTCATCTTCGCCAGGGTAATGCTGGATGACGGCATGAGCTATAAAACTCGAAAATGGCTCGCAATGAGTGTGCCGAAAAGTATGAGCGGCGCTCACAGGGGCGCTGCCGGGCGACCATAATCGAGCGAACAAACATTCCATGAACAGAGGTTCGATCGAACCCGTCAGTCAATGTTTCAGGACGTTTGGGCCTCCACGTGCGCTTTTCTTCCGCTCAGCGTCGGCGCGCAGTTTAAGACGGCTTGCCGGACGCCCTGCGAGCCGTCTTGAGCCAACGACTGTTTAGAGCCCTTGTCGCGTCAAAGCAACGTATACCGGGCGCGGGTGAGGCGCTAGCGCAACAGAGAAGGGATGAGGGGGGAGGGATGAAAGGAATGCTTCAACTTCCTTGAATGCTTTTACTTCGTCCATCACGCTGCCGCCCTTATCCCTTCGTTCCGCCCTCATCCCTTGACTTGTCACTCGTCACCGCTTTCTTTATCATCAATTTACAATGGCACGGAAACAATCTACGACGCCCGCTGCGCCTACAGAGAGGGTCTATTTGATAGACTCTATGTCGCATATCTTTCGCGCCTTCTTCGCGCCGATGAGCGGGCGCACGGAGCCGCTGACCAACACGCAGGGGCAGGTGACGCAGGCCGTCTTCGTCTTCACCAACATGCTGCGCAAGCTCCTCGCGGACGAGAAGCCGCATTACATCTCGGCCGTCTTCGAATCAGGCGAGAAGACCTTCCGTCACGAGACATTTACGGACTACAAGGCGCACCGCGCCGAGATGCCGGACGATCTCTCCTCGCAGCTGCCCTACATCATGCGCGTCTGTGAGGTCTTCAACATACCGATCCTGAATTCGCCCGGATTCGAGGCCGATGACGTGATCGGCACGCTCGCCCTACAGGCCGCAGAGCGCGGGCTTCAAGCCGTCATCGTCTCGAACGACAAGGACATGTGCCAGCTCGTGCGCGATCCCTGGATCATCTGTATGCGACAGAACTCGCAGAACGTAAAGCGAAAGGAGCCCGTGCCGCCCATAGAGTGGTGCGACGAGGCGTGGGTTGAAAATAAATTCGGCGTGCCTCCTTCGCAGATCGTAGACCTGCTGGGATTGATGGGCGACTCGGTGGATAACATTCCGGGCGCGCCCGGCATCGGCGCTAAGGGCGCGGTTCAGATCGTCAAGCAGTTCGGCTCGATCGAAAACGCGCTCAAGAATTGGGAGGAGGTCAAACACAAGAGCTATCGAGAATCGCTGCGCGACAATGCCGACCTGATCCGTCAATCGCGCGAGCTGGCGACGATCAGAGTTGATGTCCCCGTAGAGCTTGACCTGGAAAAGCTGCGCTCGCGTCCGCCGGATCGCGCCGCCGCCTATCAGCTCTTTCGCGAGCTGGAGTTCCAGTCGCTCACGCGCGAGTTTTCCGACGCGGCCGCAAATGTCGCCGGAGCCGATGCGCAAGCGCCGCGCCGTTATCGCATCCTGCGCAGGCGCGCGGAGCTGGACACGCTGGTGCGCGGTCTATGGGAAGCGGAGCACTGGGGGTTTGCGGTGGCGGATTCGACGCCCGCAGGGGCGGGCCAGCAGGGCGGCGCGCGCGACGGGGCCAGTGCTTCCGGCATCGCCATCTCGACCGCCGCCGGGGCGGCCGCCTACATAGACCTTGAAAACTTCGAGGAGGGCGCGGAGGCCGCGATCGGCCCACTGCGCGACGTGCTTCAAAATGGGCTGCTCGCCAAGTCCGTGCACGACCTGAAGCGAGCGGTCGCGCTGCTTGAGCCACACGGCATCGAGCCCGAGGGCGTCTCGGACGATACGCTGCTCGCCGCTTATCTGCTAGACCCCGTTCGCAGCAAGTATGAATTGAGCGACCTTGCGCGCGAGGCCGTCGGCGCTGAGGACGCCGGAGATGCACCCACCGGCTGGACGGAGGCGCAATGGCGCGCGGCCGAGGCGGCCGACCTGACGGCGCAGACGGCCGACGTGCTTCACACGCGCATTCTCGAACAGGGGCTCGAAGCCATTTACGCCGAGATCGAATTGCCGCTCGCGCCCTTGCTCCATCGCATGGAACGAGCGGGCCTGCGCGTGGACACAAGCGTCCTTTCGGAGCTGTCGAAGTACCTGGGTAAGGAGCTGGACAAGCTCACAAAGAAGATTTTCAAGGTGGCCGGGCGCGAGTTCAAGATCAATTCGCCCAAGCAGGTCGGCGATGTTTTGGAAGAACTCAACATCAGCTCCGGTCGCAAGACCTCCACGGGCCGCGTCTCGACGAGCCGCGCCGTGCTCGACGAGCTGGCCCAAAGCTACGAGCTGCCGCGCCTTATCATAGAGTACCGCGAGCTTGATAAGCTGAAGACCGTCTACACGGATGCGCTGCCCTCGCAGATAGGCCCGGACGGACGCATTCACGGCCAGCTCAATCAGACCGTGACGGCGACCGGCAGACTCAGCTCTAGCGAGCCCAACTTGCAGAACATACCGATTCGCACGGAGCTGGGCCGCCGCATCCGCCGCGCCTTCGTCGCCGAGGAGGGCTACAAGCTGATCTCGGCCGACTATTCACAGCTTGAGCTGCGGCTGCTCGCGCACGTCACGCATGACCCGGAAATGCTGGACGCTTTTCAGAAGGGCGACGACATACACTCCCGCACCGCCCGCCTGGTCTTCGGCGCGAAGACGCCCGAAGAGCTGAAAGAGGCGCGTCGCTTCGCCAAGATCGTCAACTTCGCCATCGCCTACGCCATAGAGCCGTTCGGCCTCTCGCAGCGCGTCGGCATCTCGCGCAAGGAGGCCAAGAAGGTCATAGACGATTATTACAATACGTACAAGGGCGTGCATCGCTTTATGGAAGAAGTGCCGGAGAAGGCGCGCGAGCACGGTTACGTCCGCTCGATCTACGGCCGCATTCGTCCCATCCCAGGCATCAACGACCGCAACGGCAACATACGCGGCCGCGCCGAGCGCGAAGCCATCAACATGCCTATACAGGGAACGGCCAGCGACATTGTGAAGATCGCCATGCTGCATGTTGACGAGGCTCTGCGGCGCGAGAATACGGGCGCGCGTATGCTGATGCAGGTTCACGACGAGCTTCTGGTCGAAGCGCCCGAAGCTGAGGCCGAACGTGTCGCCGCGCTCGTGCGCCGTGAGATGGAGTCAGCCGTCGAGCTGGATGTCCCGCTCACGGTCGAGGTCGGCATCGGCGACAATTGGATGGACGCGAAATAGCTGTGAGTAATCAGTAGTTAGTCGTTGGCCGCCGGTTGAAAGCGATGAGAGACCCTGTGGCCGGTGACTGAGAACTGGATTATGTCCGAAGAGAAACAGACAGCAGAGCAATCGGCGGTGGAGGGCGAGGTCGTCTACCGTCGCGTCCGCGCGCCTGCCGGCGACGCGGAGCAGCCGGGCGGCGGGCAGGGGCGTCGCTCGGCCGCGCCGGATAGAAAGTTTTCCCCGACGCTGATGCCGCTGCTCGTGGGCTTTGCGCTGCTGTTGACCGTCATAGCGGTGCTCGGCCGCATCAGCGTCAGCCGTCTGGATCAGGTCAGCACGGATATTCTCAACCTCGAACGCGGCTATGCGGGCAAGCTAAGCATTCTGCTGGAGCTTCGCATGGCGCTCACCAATCTCAACAACGAGGCGCGGGCGCGCGGTCGCGTCGAAGGCGAGCCCGAACCCGTTATCCCCATGCCCTTCGGTCTACGCATCCGCAGGGCGCGCGGCGAAGTCGAGCGTGTCTTGCCGCGATTCGAGCATTTGCCGCTCGCGCAAACGGACGCCGGACGCGCTTTTCGCCGCGACCTGGACGCCTACATCTCCGTGACCGAAGACAACGAGCGCTACTCGCTCGAAGGGTTTGAAAAGTTTCGCACCGTTGACGCGGCCCTCAACAGTATGCTGCGCGACGCGACGGGCCCGGAGCAGGAAGCGATCCTGCACCAGATCGAAAGTATAGAGAGCCGCGCGGCGCGCTCGATTCGATTATGGAGCATGATCGCTCTATTGACGGGCACGCTCGTCGCCGCCGGAACCATCTGGGACGTGCAGCGCCGCTTTCGTCAATTGCGCCGGAGCATGAGCGAGGCTCAGCGCGAGAGACACTTCAGCGCACAGATGCTGGAAGGCATGGTCAGCGCCCTGGCGGCCGTAGATGCGCACGACCGAATACGCAGCGCCAACGCCGCCTTCTTCAAAATCTTTCCGAAGGCGACGATCGGCGCTTCCGTCTACGACAGGTTTGCTCCGCCCGGTGCCATGAAGATGCTCGAAGCGGCGACGGCGACGCGCGTGGCCGAGGCCACTTATCGCGGGCGCTGGTTGTGCCCTGAAGAAGATCCCGATTGTGCGAATCGCGCTTATGATGTCTACTCTTCGCCGCTCGCGATTGACGGCGAGCAGGGACAGCTCGTCACCCTGGTAGACGTGACGGAGGCATCTGAGGCCGAAGCCAACTTGAGGCGGACGGAATCCCTGGCGGCGGTCGGTCAGGCGGCGGCGCAGCTGGCGCACGAGATCAAGAATCCTCTGGGGAGCATACGCCTGGGCGTTTCCATGCTACGGGATTCCATGAGCGAAAAGGAGGGCTTGAACACCATAGACCTCGTCGAGCGCGGCATAGACCACCTCAACAAGCTGGTCGTCGATGTCACGAATTTCTCAGGCCAGAAGGCGCTCGAACGCTCCGAAGTAAATCTGCACTCGCTGCTTGAGACGAGCCTGGAGCTGGTCGCCGATCGGATCAATGAAAAGCGCACGCCCGTAGAGAAGCATTACGGCCAGGGACAGTTCCGCATAGAGGGCGATGAAGACCAGCTGCGCCAGGTCTTCGTCAACATCCTGGCCAATGCCGTGGATGCCAGCCCGGCGGGCTCGCCCGTCATCGTTTCGACGGCGCGTGTGGAATCGGGTGCGAGACAAGACGGGAAGGGAAACGGCAATCTGGGCGAGGCCCGTCATCAGCCGGTTGCCCGCGTCACCATAGATGACCGGGGCACAGGCATGAACGAGGCGACGCAGGCGCGCATCTTCGAGCCGTTCTTCACGACCAAGAAACGCGGCACCGGCCTGGGGCTCGCCATCGTCAAACAGATCATAGAGCGACACAACGGCACGATCAATGTTGCCAGCACGCCCGGCCAGGGGACACGCTTCACAATCGATCTTCCACTGAAAAGCAGTGACAAGTGACGAGTGACGAGGCGGGAGGTTCTATTCGCTTAGTCGTCAATCAGCAGCTTTCATCGACAAGCGCCTGAAAAGCTTTTCGCGCCGCCTCGATGGTCTTATCAAGCAGGTCGTCCGTATGCGCGATGCTGAGGAAGCCAGCTTCAAATTGAGAGGGCGCTAGATACACGCCCTCGCCGAGCATCGCGTGGAAGAATTTTCCGTAGACGGCGCGGTCGCTCTTCGATGCCGTGGCCCAGTCCGTGACCGGCTCGCTTGTAAAGAAAGT
>DASQYE010000397.1:0-2459 GCA_035639355.1 Pyrinomonadaceae bacterium | reverse complement strand
TCGATTGCCAAGAAGTACACCAACCGCGGCCTACAGTTTTTAGACCTCATTCAGGAAGGCAACATAGGCTTGATGAAGGCCGTCGATAAGTTCGAGTGGAGGCGTGGCTACAAGTTCTCCACCTACGCGACGTGGTGGATCAGACAGGCCATAACCAGGGCGATAGCGGATCAGGCCCGTACCATACGCATACCCGTGCACATGATCGAGACCATCAACAAGCTGATTCGAACCAGTCGAGCGCTTGTTCAGGAGCTTGGACGAGAGCCCACCAGCGAGGAGATAGCGAAGAAGATGGACATCCCCGTCTCGAAGGTTCGCAAGGTCTTGAAGATCGCGCAGGAGCCCATCTCGCTGGAAACGCCCATCGGCGAAGAGGACGATTCGCACCTCGGCGACTTTATAGAGGACAAGTCCATCATGAACCCGGCGGACGCCGTCGTCGCCTCAAACTTGCGAGAGATCACGGACGAGGTCTTGGCGACCTTAACGCCGCGCGAAGAGAAAGTCATCAAGATGCGCTTCGGGCTCGGCACATCTGGGTCGGAACACACGCTCGAAGAGGTGGGCCAGCATTTCGCCGTGACGCGCGAGCGCATACGACAGATAGAGGCCAAGGCGCTCAGAAAGCTGCGCCACCCTTCGCGCTCAAGAAAGCTGAAAGCGTTTCTGGAGAACGCACAGAGGTAAAAGCAGCCGCCGGGGAGCTTAGAGGCTGTAGCCGAGAGCAGAAAGAATAGCCCTCGTCATACAACTAACATCCTCCTTCGGGCCTCTAAACTATTCATTTCTATGAAACGAATCGTCGAAAGTTATAAGCAAAAGCTCGCGGCCGAAGATGGCTGGACGCTAAAGCGCGGCGCGCGGCTTCGCATCGCGCTGTGTTACCCGAACGTTTACGCCGTGGGCATGGCGAACCTGGGCTTTCAGGCGATGTACGAGCTGTTCAATAAGATTCCCGAAGTCTCCTGCGAGCGGGTCTTTCTGCCCGACACAGACGAGATGCGCGAGTACGAAAAGCAGGGCACGCCGCTCCTGTCGCTTGAATCGCAGACCCCCGTGCGCGACTTCGACTGTTTGGCCTTCTCCATCTCGTTTGAGACCGATTACCTGCACATGGCCCAGCTGCTGCGCCTGAGCGGCGTGCCCCTGTGGTCGCGGGATCGCACTCACCATGACCCGCTCGTGTTGATGGGCGGCGCGGCGTCGTTCCTCAACCCCGAGCCGATAGCCGATTTCACGGACGTGATCGGCGTCGGCGAGGGGGAAATCCTCGGGCCGAAATTCGTTGACACGATTTTTGAGCACGAAACGAAGGAAGAGATTCTGCTGGCCCTGGCGCGCACCGGAAGAGGCTTCTATGTGCCGTCGTTCTACGATGTCGAGTACAACCCGGACGGCACGATCGCGGCTTACACGCCGCGCGTGGAGGGCGTGCCCGCGCGTGTTGGTCGCGCCGTTTCGTCCGAGAATCCGAAGGAGGGAAGCCTCCGGCGCGCGATACGCCGCGGCGACCTGGAGGTCGCCGAGAAGTTGAGGAGCACTGAAGTATTCGCCCCGTCAACCTCCATTTGGGCTCCACGGGCCGAGATGGGCGAGCGCTTTCTGATAGAGATTTCGCGCGGCTGCTCGCAAGGATGCCGCTTCTGCTGGGCCGGATTCAACTACTGGCCGCCGCGCGTCGTGCCTGCGCGTGACATTCTGGCGAAGGCTGCGGAGTGGCGCGCGCGCACAGACAAGATCGGACTGGTATCGACCGCCGTGTGCGATCACCCTGAGATCAGTGAAATCTTGCAGGGCCTGCGCGCGATGGAGTATCGCATCTCCGTCTCTTCGCTCAGGCTCGACCAGATTTCGGACGAGTTGCTGGACGCGCTCGTAGAGTCGCGCGATCAGCAAATAGCGGTCGCGCCCGAGACGGGCTCAGACCGCCTGCGTAAGGTCATCAACAAGAACCTGACCAATGACGAGATCGTGGACATCTGCGGCGCGGTCTTCGATCGCGGCATGTTGACCGTCAAGCTTTACCTGATGGTGGGCCTGCCGACCGAAACGGACGAAGACCTGGAGGAGATGGTCTCGATGGTCGAGCGCATCAAGGACAGGATGCTGGAAGCCGGAAAACGTTTCGGACGCGCCGGCAAGATCATTCCGTCGTTGAACGGTTTCGTGCCGAAGCCGAACACGCCCTTGCAGTGGGACGCGATCTGCGACGAGCGCGAGTTGAAGCGACGCCTGAAATGGGTCTCTAAGAATCTGGCCCGCATCCCGAACGTAGAGGTGCGCGCCATGTCGGCGCGTATCGCTCACGAACAGGCGCTCTTCTCGTCGGGCGACCGCCGAACGGCGCGCGTCATCGAAGCGGCGGCGCGCCTGGGCGGAGACCTCCACGCGGCGCTGCGCGAGACGGGCCTCGACCCGGCCTTCTATACGAGCCGCAATCGAAGCTACGAAGAATA
>DASQYE010000396.1:0-2408 GCA_035639355.1 Pyrinomonadaceae bacterium | reverse complement strand
AACCGTCTCCTTACGCAAAGCTTTCATGGTTATCCGGTCAAGATTGCCTGTTAATTCACGTCTCATCACGACGGGAGTCGCGCCGCGCAATTCACACGCGCGTTCGACGGTCATTGTTTCAAATTCCGCTCCCGCTTCCGGCAGCAGATTGTCGGGCCGTGTAACTACCACGCTCGGAGGCTCAGGCTCTTCCTCCGTGATGACGCGCGCCATCTCGTGCAACATACGATTGCGGAAACGGTACGGGCGGTGTCCCGTCAACAGCTCGTAAAGCAGTACGCCGAGGCTGTAAACGTCGCTCAAAAAAGTTACGGGCAGCCCCTGCACCTGTTCGGGGCTGGCGTACTCGACCGTCATCAGACGCATGGCGGTCGCCGTCTGCGGCGCTGTATCCGAAACCAACTCGGGGTTGAGCAGCTTGGATATGCCGAAGTCGAACAGCTTCGGCACTGCCGCCGCGGTGACGAGGATGTTGCTGGGCTTGATGTCGCGGTGTATGACCTGGTTCTGGTGGGCGTAGGCGACGGCGTCGCATACCTGGCAGAACAATCGCAGGCGCTCGCGCACGCCCAGACGGCGCGCGTCGCAATAAGCGTAGAGCGGCTCTCCCTCTATGTACTCCATGACGAAGTAGGGGAGCCCCGTTTCGGTCGCACCGCCGTCGAGCAGTCGCGCGATGTTCTGGTGGTCCAGGGCGGCCAGAATTCGCCGCTCATGACGAAAGCGGCGCAGGATGAAGTCCGTGTCCATCCCGCGCTTAATGACTTTAATGGCGACGCGTCTTTGGAATGCGTTATCGGCGCGGGTGGCTAGATAGACCGCGCCCATGCCGCCGCGCCCGATCTCGCGCTCAATCCTGTAGGCTCCAATGTGACGGCCCACCATCGGGTCGGCATCCGTGTCCATTAATGCCGCCAGCGCTTGCAGCCCGCTCCGCTCCTGTAAGGGCGCGTCTAGAAAGTCGCCGGCCGATTCGTACTGCGTCAGCAATGCTTCGACTTCCTGTCGCAATTCGGCATCGCCCGTGCAGGCCGCCGTGACGTAGCGCAAGCGTTCGTCGGGCGCGAGGTCAAGGGCCGTCTGGAAAATCTCTTCTACTTGTTGCCAGCGTTCAGAGGACATAAGGGCAGCGATGCGCTCTCTGCGCGCGCCGAGTAGTGAGCCGAGTGACGAGTAAAAGGGGCGAGTCTGCCGCCTCTTACTTGTCACTGCTTTTGCATTTGGCCATAAAGCCAGGCCCTGGCCATACGCCAGTGGCGGTTGACCGTGACGGTGGAGACGCCCAAGACTTCCGCCGTTTCTTCGATGCTCAGGCCGCCGAAGTAGCGTAGCTCGACGATGCGGCTCTTCTGTTCGTCGAACTCCGACAACTCTCTGAGCGCGTCGTCGAGGGCGATGAGTTCGGCGCTACGCTCGACAGCCTTATCGATGTTCTCGTTCAGGGAAAGCTTCTGAACGGCGTGGCCGCGCTTTTCGGTCGCGTGCGCGCGCGCGTGATCGACAAGAATACGCCTCATCATCTGCGCGGCCACGCCGAAAAAGTGAGCGCGGTTCTGCCAGTTGACCTCTCTCTGATCCACGAGCCGCAGGTAGGCCTCGTGAACGAGCGCCGTCGGCTGAAGCGTGTGATCGGGGCGTTCGCGGCGCAGATAATTGGCCGCAAGGCTTCGCAACTCATCGTAAATGAGCGGCAGGAGAGCGTCAACCGCGCCGCGATTGCCGTTCGTCAGCTCGATCAGCAGCCGAGTCACGCTTTCCGTTCCAGCCTCATTCATCCTTCAATGTTTCCGGCCATCGGCATTCCCTCAGATCGACGCAAGTATAAACAAAATCCCGTTGCCGGGAAATCTCAAGCGACCCGCCGACTTTTGCTCGTACAACCATGCCGTCACGTCGCCCGGCCAGGGACTGCAAAAGGGGCTGCATCTATTCCCGGAACAAATCTCCCCGCCGCGTTGGAAGGTGGCGACGTGATGTAAGAAAGAGATGGCTTCCTGATTTAATCGGGAAGCCATCTCTTTATGTTGATCTGAAAACCGCAGCCGGGCCTGATCGGGCTCTTGTGTCCCGTTATTTCGTGCTTGAGCAGGAGAATGGCATTTAAGCTTGAATCCCTACGGGCACATCCAGCACCTCACGTAATTTGCGTGTCAGGGTGTTCGGGGTGAACGGCTTCTCGATGAAGGCCATCCCTTCATCCAATACGCCGTGATGTACGATCGCGTCGTCCGTATAGCCTGACATATACAGCACCTTCATCTCTCTTCGGACGGGCGATAATTGCTCTGCCAGCTCACGACCGCTCATCTGCGGCATCACCACGTCGCTGAGCATCAAATGTATAGGGCCGTCATGCCGCTCTGCGACGATCAACGCCTCATGACCATGTGTCGCCTCTAAGACCCGAT
>DASQYE010000395.1:0-2474 GCA_035639355.1 Pyrinomonadaceae bacterium | reverse complement strand
CGACCGGATTCGCCTCCTTATAGGGATCGCCGATGTGGACGCGTTTGTGCCAAAGGGTTCCGCCATTGATCGTCATGCGCTCTGGAACACGACCTCGATTTATACCGGCGTCAAGACTTTTCCGATGCTGCCCGAGCAGCTTTCAAACGACACGACTTCGCTCGTCGAAGATGTTGACAGGCTCGCGGTCGTCGTGGAGCTGGTGCTGGACGGCGAGGGCGAGGTCTCCTCGAAAGACGTTTACCGCGCGACGGTGCGCAACCAGGCGAAGCTGGTCTACGAACAGGTGGGCGCGTGGCTGGAAAAGAGCGCTCCCGCGCCGCGCAGGGTTTCAGAAACGCCCGGCCTCGCAGACCAGCTTCGCCTTCAGGACGAAGCGACCGAGCGGTTGCGCGCGTTGCGCAGGCGCAGCGGCGCTCTCAACCTACAGACGATCGAAGCCAGGCCGGTCGCCGTTGACGGTCGCGTAGTAGACCTTGTGACGACGGAACATAATCGCGCCCGCGACATCATCGAAAGCTTCATGGTCGCGGCGAATACTGAGATGGCCGAGTTTTTGGAGGATGAGGGAGTGCCGTCAATACGCCGCGTCGTGCGCACGCCGGAGCGGTGGCCGCGCATAGCGGAGATCGCCAGGAGGTTCGGCGAGAATCTGCCCGACGAGCCGGACTCGCTCGCCCTGGCATCATTTCTAACGCGCCGCAAGGCGGCAGACCCCTTACATTTCCCAGACCTTTCTCTCTCGATAGTGAAATTGATGGGGCCGGGCGAGTACACTGTAGAGCGACCCGGCGCGGAGAGTGAGGGACACTTCGGGCTAGCGGTAAACGACTATACGCACTCGACCGCGCCCAACCGTCGCTACGCCGATCTGGTCGCGCAGCGCCTGCTCAAGTCTGTGATCGCACGCCGGCCCGCACCCTACACGGAAGCCGAGCTAAGCGAGATCGCGGAGCGATGCACGGAGCGCGAGGACGCGGCCAGAAAAGTCGAGCGGCTGATGCGAAAGGCCGCGGCGGCCGTATTGCTGGGCCAGCGCACGGGCGAGACCTTCGATGCGATTGTGACCGGCGTCTCGCCGAAGGGGACGTTCGTGCGGCTGATCGCGCCCCCGGCCGAAGGCCGCGTCATGCGCGGAGAACACGGGATGGATGTCGGCGACCGCGTGCGCGTGCGACTGATCTCGACCGAACCGGAGCGCGGCTTTATAGATTTCGCGCGGGCTGGTTAAACCTGGCCGCCGGGGCCGAACGCGCGACGCGTCGTTAGATCGAAAGGAGGCGAGCTTTCTTGAACGAGTTGCCGCTGGCGTGTGACATGACGGCTCTCTCTGCCGCGCAGAGAGAGCGTCAGCAGGTCTTGATGAAACAGTTCCATGCCTCCGTACAGGAGACCCAGGGGCTCGGCGATGGTTACGCCTTCCGCTTAGAGGCGGACGCGGAGACGATTCTACGTGCGGCGGAATTCATCACCATTGAGCGCCTGTGCTGCCCTTTCCTTAACTTCGAGCTTGAGGTCGGCCCCGCCGGAAGCCCCGTCTGGCTCAGGCTGACGGGCCGCGCGGGCGTCAAACAGTTTATAGAAGCGGAGTTCGGGGCGAATTAACTATAAACGCTTACGCAAAAGAGCCTTTCGCCCCGCCCGAAGCGACCTCGCGCGCTTGAAATCCATACACAGAGGTTGTAGATGCCACTTTTCACGCCGTAGACTTGAATTCAACGGCTTGAAAATGCTATCCGTCAGCCTGAAAATGCGATATTTCACGCCGGAAATGAAAGATTTCAGACCCGAAATGCCACCTCACACACTGTAAATGCGACATTTCACCTGCTAAATGGAACATTTCACAGTGCAAATGCGATATTTCAGATGTCAAATGCGATATTTCAAGTTAGAAATGCAATATTTCAGGTGCTAAATGGGACATTTCACGATGAAAATGCGATGTTTCAAAGTGTAAATGTGACATTTCAGCCTAAAAACGCGACCTTATACGCTGTAGATATTAGCTTTAAAGTGATTTCGGTTGTGACTGCTCGATCTATCCATACACGCTTTCGTCTTGGGGGCAGCCTGATATGGTTAAACGATTGATTCGAGGGGGATTTAATGGGCGAATATGCCCCTGAAAAGGTCGTCTCAGCCGTGGCATTGATCTTGCTATATTCGCGGCATGACCACAAACGCAGCCATTTACCCCCTCTGGCAAAGCATCGGAAGCGTTAAGGCTGATGAACCGGCGAAGCCGCAAACAGACTACGCCCTGGCGCAAGCGGCAGCAGAAGGCGACATGAGTGCCTTCGAGCAGCTTTATTCTCGCCATAATCGGCGTGCCTATAGTTTGTGCCTTCGGATGACGCAAAACACGTCGGAGGCCGAAGACCTCGCTCAGGAAGTCTTCATCCAGCTGTTTCGCAAAATAGGCTCTTTCCGTGGCGAAAGTGCCTTCACCACCTGGCTGCACCGCTTGACGG
>DASQYE010000394.1:0-2434 GCA_035639355.1 Pyrinomonadaceae bacterium | reverse complement strand
TCGATCTTAGCCCCGACGCCGCTGCGATTGCTGACCTTGCCCGTCAGGCGCACGCGCACCGAAGCGTTCTGGTTGCCGCCGTCGTTTCTTCCTACGCGCGTCTGGCCGTCAATCGTCAGCGCGAGCAGGTCCGTATCGCCGTCGCCGTCCAGGTCGCCCGAGGCCAAGGCGCGACCGATGGCCCCCTTGCCGCCGGGCGAAGCGGCGCTGAAGAGATCGCGCGCCACGGCGCGTTCCGTCACGTCCGCCCATCCGTCGCCGACGTTGCGCAACACTCGCAAACTCCCCGCGCTTGAAAGCGTCACGCAGTCGAGCAGCCCGTCCGAGTCGTAATCGAGAAACTGTGCGGCGCTCGCGGATTCCGTCCCCTTGGGCGCTGGCGCGGTTTTGAAGCGCCCCTGCCCGTCGCTCATGGCAAACATTCCGGCGGCCTCGGCGCGACCGAAGAAGAAGTCCGTGAAACCGTCCTTATTGAGATCGCCTGCGGCCGCGCTCGTCCAGTCGCCGTCGCCTTCAAGTCCGACCTCGCGCGCGACCTCTCTAAATGAGCCGTCGCGCTGATTGCTGAAAAGCTCCGGCGCTCGGCCGTAATTGACGATCAGCAAGTCAACGTCGCGGCGATTATCGTAATCGGTCGGCACGATGGCGACCGCATGGCCCGGCGCGTCGCCCACTTTGGCCGTCGCCGTGACCTCCGTAAACTTACCCGTGCCGTCGTTACGCAGCAGCATGTTCGGCGCGCCAGCGAAATCCACGGGGAAGCGCGCCTCTCCCTGCGCCGCTTTGGAGAGATCGGCAAGGCCCGCGACGAGTATGTCAAGATCGCCGTCGTGGTCTACGTCTACGAAGGCGGTCGCGCCCGGCAGGTACGCGTAGCGCGGAAGGCTCGCGGCGCTCGTCACGTCCGTGAACTTGCCGCCCCCGTCGTTGTGATAGAGCGATAGCCCCCGGTCGCGTATGACGAAGATGTCCGGCCTCGTGTCGTTATCATAGTCGCCCGCGACAGCGCCCGTGGGCGTCGCGCCCGAAGCCGTAGAGGCGAGCGCGCCCGACTGGCCCGTGACATCTATGAGCTTGCCGCCGTCGTTACGATACAAATGCTGCTCGGAAGCGGCCGCGACGAACAGGTCAAGATCACCATCGCCGTCGAAATCGAACGGCGTCAGGGCCCCGCCAAGCCCCTCTGCTATTTCAAGACGGGTCGCGTCGTTCAGCTCGCCGCTTTTGAAGCGGCGGCCCACAGGCGAGCCTGATGCGCCGCCAGCGCCCCCCGCCTTCGCGGCTGTCGTGGGGGAAGGCAGCATAGCCGCAGTGGCTTCCGCGAAAGCGACGGCTGGCGTGGCGCGTTCGACCAGTCCCGCCTCGGCTCCAGTGGAAGCGACCGCTTCAGCGTAGCGGCCCTGCTCAAGATAGTTCTGGCCGATGGTCGAGCCCGCCCCGCTCTGCCTGAGCGTCTGGAATCTTTGAACCATGCGCGCGCCCTCTTCGCGCTCGCCCGTGCGCGTCAGGGCGGTCGCAAGGTTATAGATGGCCGTCAGGTTATAGGGCTCGGCGGCCATCGCCGTGCGAAACGCCGTGACTGCCTCCGCATACTTGCGCTGCTGCGCCAGGAGTTGGCCCAGGTTGACGTTCGCCCCGACATCGCGCGGGTCTATCCTGAGCACGCGCTGGAAGGCATTGATGGCATCGTCGGCGCGATTCTGAGCGCGCGCTACGAGGCCGATGATGTATAGGGGCTGGGGCGCATTGGGGGCGAGCGCGGCGGCCACCTGGGCCTCGCGTTCGGCCCCGCGCAAGTCCGGCACGTTGAACAGAGCGATGCTCAGGTTGATGCGCGCAATCAAGAGCTTCGGGTCGAGTTGCAGCGCGCGCGTGAAAGCCTCCGCCCCCTCCTTGTACTTGTACTGTTCAAGCATCGCGACGCCCATGTTATTAGCCCTGTACGCGTCCTCACGCGCGGCCGCGCTCGTCGTTTGCGCCCGCGCCGCGTCGTCTGTTAATCCCGGCCACGCCGCCGCCGCACAGAGGCCCAGCGCGATAACAATAGAAGCGAAAAAACGGCTGTAGAATTTCATGGCAGAGCGATCAAGGGCGAGCGGCTTTACTGGCTTCGACATTCGTAGAGATTATAAAGGATTACTATCCGGGAGACTTCTTGAGTGACTATAAGGCACAAAATCAAAATGTCAAGGCAGGCAAAATTAAGTTAAATATAGATTCACAGTTGCCCGATAGATGCAACGTGTGCCTATGGTGTGCCAACGTTCGCAAAAAGCATTTTTTCAAGCTTTTCTGCCGCGCTTTGTTTCATACTCGGTAAGACATGCGCGTGAACGCCCGGAGTGGGGATGAGCATGAAGCGCGAATCTGACGATAAAGGTCGTTGGCCCGAAGTGGCGCATCATTTTTGAGTGATGCGCCACTTCGGGCCAAC
>DASQYE010000393.1:0-6095 GCA_035639355.1 Pyrinomonadaceae bacterium | reverse complement strand
TACGACGAGGTGTTCCGTGATTTAGAGATCGCTTATCCGCCTATGCACTGGTCTGTCGATCGAAACCCGGCCCTCCTGGGCGGCGATCACGGGCGCGACCAGATAGTCAAACAGGCGCGCGTGCTTGAATTAATCAACGCTTATCGCGTGCGCGGCCACCTCATCGCCGACATAGACCCGCTTCACGCCATGCCCCTGCATCATCATCCCGAACTGGATTTGGAGACCTACGGGCTGACGATCTGGGGCCTCGACCGCGAGTTCATCACAGGCGGGCTGGCCGGTCTTGAGAGCACTACGCTGCGCCAGATTCTGGACATCCTTCACCGCGCCTACTGCGGTAAGGTCGGCACGGAGTACCGTCACATACAGAGCAAGGAGCAGAAGGTCTGGCTGCGCGAAGCCATACGCCAGCAGTTCGTAGAGCCGCAGCCGCTCCCGGCGCAGCTTAAGAAACAACTCCTCTGGAAACTGATCTGCGCCGAGCAGTTCGAGCGCTTCCTGCACACGAAGTACCTGGGGCAAAAGCGTTTCTCAATCGAAGGCATGGAGACGATCATCCCGCTGCTGGATCAACTGATCGAAGGCGCGGCCGCGCGCGGCGTCGAGGACATCACGCTCGGCATGGCCCATCGCGGGCGCTTGAACGTTCTGACGAACATCATCGGCGAGTTCATGGCCGAGCGCATCTTCGCCTCCTTCGAGGGCAGCGTGCATCCGAACTTCCCGGCGGACGAGGGCGACGTTAAGTATCATCAGGGCGCGACGAGCGAGCGCGAGACCGCATCGGGCCGCAAGGTACGGCTCATGCTCTCGCCCAATCCGAGCCATCTTGAATTCGTTGACCCGGTCGTCGAAGGCATGGTGCGCGCCAAGCAGGACGCGCTCACAGCGCCGCGCGAAGAGACCATAGATAGACTGCTGCCTGTCCTTCTGCACGGCGACGCGGCCTTCGCCGGACAGGGCATCGTCATGGAGACGCTGAACCTGGCCGAGCTGAAAGGCTATCGCACGGGCGGAACGATTCACATCATCATCAACAACCAGATAGGCTTTACCACCTCGCCCGAAAAGGGGCGTTCGACCATCTACTCTACGGACGTGGCGCGTATGACGCAGCTGCCCATCTTCCACATCAACGGCGACGACCCCGAGGCCGCCTACCGCGTGCTACAGATCGCGCTGGATTTCCGTCAGGAGTTCAACAAGGACGTGGTGCTGGACGTAGTGGGCTTCCGCCGCCTGGGCCATAACGAGGGCGACGAGCCCAGCTACACGCAGCCCCTGATGTACGCGCGCGTCAAGGCGCATCCGGGAGTGCGCGCCAAATACGCCGCGCAGCTTATACGCGAGGGCCTGTTTGACGAAGAGGGCGTCAATCAGCTAATCAAGCAGCGCGTCGATAGCTACGAGCAGATGCTCGCCCGCGCCAAGCAGCTCGTCGCAGAGAAGGCTCCCGTCAAAGAGCTGCCCGCGCCCGTCGAGGAAGAGGACGGGTCGGCCATCGTCGAAACGGGGATCGACAGGGAAGTCGTGCGCGCCGTGGCGCAGAAAATCTCGGTCGTCCCCGAAGGCTTCAATGTCAATCCTAAGATGGTGGGCCAACTGGCGCGCCGCGCCAAGATGGGCGAAGGCGAAGCGCCCATGGACTGGGCCTTTGCAGAGGCCATCGCTTACGGTTCGCTTGTTCTGGAAGGGACGCGCGTGCGCCTGAGCGGGCAGGACTCGGGCCGAGGCACGTTCAGCCAGCGCCACGCCGTGATGTACGACACGCAGACCGGCCAGCCCTGGGCTCCGCTCTCTGATCTGCGCAGCTCTGCAAACGAGCGCGCCGTCTTCGAGGTCTTCGACAGCTCGCTCTCGGAAGAGGGAGTGCTCGGGTTCGAGTACGGCTATTCGGTCATCGCGCAGAACGACCTGGTTCTATGGGAGGCGCAGTTCGGAGATTTCGGAAACGGAGCGCAGGTCATCATAGACCAGTACATCGCCGCCTCGGAAGACAAGTGGCGGCAGAAATCCAGGCTCACGATGCTCTTGCCGCACGGCTACGAGGGACAGGGGCCGGAGCATTCGAGCGCCCGCCTTGAGCGTTACCTGCAACTCTGCGCCGAGAATAATCTACAGGTCTGCTATCCGACCACACCCGCGCAGTATTTTCATCTGCTGCGCCGCCAGGTCAGGCAGGAGACGGCGCGCCCGCTCGTCATCATGACGCCGAAGAGCCTGCTGCGCCTTCCGGCTGCGACCTCTGCCGTCGAGGAGCTGACCGGCGGCGGCTTCCAGCCCGTCATAGACGACGCAGGAGTGCAGACGCGCGCGAGCGTGCGCCGCATCATCCTCTGTAGCGGCAAAGTCTATTACGACCTCAACGCGGGGCGCAGAAAATCCGGCGACGAGCGTGTCGCAATCCTCAGGCTAGAACAGTTCTATCCTTTCCCCGAAGCGCGTTTGCGCGAGATTTTCCGCTCCTACCCGAACGCGACGCAGCTGGTCTGGGCCCAGGAGGAGCCCCGGAACATGGGCGGCTGGACGTTCGTCGAGCCGCGTCTCCTGAACATGCTGCCTGGATGCGAGCGTCCCTTCTATGTCGGACGCGCGGCGTCTGCGAGTCCCGCCACCGGCTCCTACACGATTCACGAGCTTGAGCAGCGACGAATCGTCGATCAGGCCCTGACGGAAGAGGACGCGGACTTCATCTCAGGCGCGAGCACGGACGAGAATGCCGCTCCCGCTTCATCCTGAGACAGTGAGAGACGGCCGAGAGAAGCCCTCCGCAAAATCTTTCATTAAGCGGCGTCCATCCGTGTCGGCTGTGGGCTGCGCCCTTGCTTCGGTCGAGAATGGCTCGAAGGCACGTCTCTTCGACCGATGCAGAGGAACAGCGATGTGTTCCGCTTTTCCGGGCAGCCCCGCGACCAGTGGTCGAATCCGTTCCATCAGAGTCGCAATAAGGCTCGGGCTATAGTTTTTATGAAGATTACCTGGCGCTTCATCTTTTCATTGATCGTTGTTCTGATACTCGCCGCCCAGGCTCAACCCGCAAAGGCACAGGCGGGCGAAGACGCTCTTGCGGGTGAAGACGCGGAGCTTTGCAAAAACGCACCGCTCGCCGGGGCCGGCCGTGTCTTCGTCGTCGTTAGGGAGAACGACCAGGTCTTGCTGGTCGGGCTCTCGGGGCGGGCCGTCGCATGGAGGAAAAGCTTTCCGCTGAGCACGGATGTCAACAAGGCCAAGACATACGTCGATTGTAAGGGACGAACCATAGAGCTGCATTCACAACTGCCGTTTTCGGCCGCCGAGGTCGTTCAAACTTTTTCCTGGGACGGCCACAACCTGAAATATGTCTCGACGCGCAACGAAGACCCGTCCGCAGAGTTCGTGGAGGAGATAATCAGGGCCGCCGAGACGGGAGATACCAGGACTCTGAACGGCTTCCTGAAAAGCGAGTCGGAGGGAGACATAGGTGTGATGTACCCACACGCTTACATCACCCGGCAGTTATTCACGGACGCGATCAGGCGCGGCCACAACGCCGCCACACGGCTCTTCAAACGTGGACGCGCGCGCGAGGCAGCCCGCCGCTTGTCGCTAATGTTCGACGTTACGGCGAGGCTCAACACCATCCTCGGCATCGACGAGAAGGCGTCTTCTAAGACGCCAGACCGCTGGCTGTCGGCCTGGAAATTCCAGGAGATGCAGGCGGTCGAATACGCTTATGCGCTCAACGACTACGGCTACTTTCTTCAACAATCGGGCGATGACGAGGCGGCGGTCAATATCTTTGCGGCGGTTATCCGTGAAGATGCGACGCGGTCGGTCACCTATCTAAACCTGGCCGATTCGCTCTGGACGCTGAATCGAAAAGCGGAAGCCAGATCGCACTACGAGACCTATCGACGGTTGATGAGCGCGGCCAGGAGAGTCGATCAGATTCCCGTTCGCGTCTCGGAGCGGCTCAGTTGAGAGGAGCCGAGTTCGGGAACAAGCCTTAGAGTCTGTGGGAGCTTGGCGCGCGGCCCGCGAAATCATTCTCGCTTAAAGCGGCCCGATGAATGTATAATCGCCGAAGCGTACGATCACGCCGTCCGAAAGCCGTCGCCAGTCTCATACCCTTTAAGTTATTCGCGGCCGCCGAAATCAGATAAAAAGAGCAGACCGGAGATTCTATTTCATGCCAGCCCCCAAAGCGTTGACTGTTATCCAAGCCCTGCTATTTTGCGCCGCCGTCCTGAGCCCCCTGGCGTGTCAGAGCGGGAAGGCTGAGCCAGACCGGGTCTTTTCCGCGGCCCCCGCGCCCGTCGTTCAGATCGCGCCGACTCCGCAAGCCTTTGACAAGCTATCGATCGCCGCCGTCGGCGACATCATGCTCGGATCAACCTACCCGGACGCGAGCGCCCTGCCGCCTGACGACGGGGCGAAACTCCTGGCGGAGGTCGCTCCCATCCTCTCTGCCGCCGACATCGCCTTCGGAAACCTGGAAGGGCCAATGCTCGAAGGCGGAGAGACCTCCAAGTGCTCGCCCACCTCGACGCGCTGCTTCGCCTTCAGAGTCCCGACGCGCTACGGCAAACACCTGAAAGACGCGGGCTTTGACATTATGAGCCTGGCGAATAATCACGCCTCTGATTTCGGTGCGCAGGGGCGCGAAAGCTCTAAGCGTGTTCTGGAAAGCCTGGGGATAGCTCATTCCGGGGCGGACACGCGCGACACGGCCTACATGGACGTTAAGGGGAAGAAGATCGCCGTCGTCGCTTTCGCCACCAATAACGTCTCGTACAATCTGAACGATGTCGAGACCGCAAAGAGGGCCGTCACGAGCGCCGCCGCTAAATCCGATCTCGTCATCGTGTCGTTTCACGGCGGGGCGGAAGGGCCCACGAACCAGCATGTGCCGAAGGGGCCGGAAGTATATCTGGGCGAAGCGCGCGGCGACCTGCGACGCTTCACCCATGCCGTTATAGATGCGGGCGCGGATGTCGTCATCGGTCACGGGCCCCACGTCGTGCGCGGGATGGAGGTCTATCGCAATCGCCTGATCGCCTACTCGCTCGGCAATTTCGCCACCTACGGAAAATTTCAACTCGCCGGGCCCACCAGCCTCTCGCTCATACTCGAAGCCGACATCGGCGCGGACGGCGCGTTCCTGGGCGGCAAGATTCATCCGGCCTTGCAGATAAAGCCGGGCGGCCCGCGCCTGGACACCTACCGCACAGTGATTCCAGTCATTCGTCAGCTCTCGCTCGACGACTTCGGCGCGAGCGCAGTCAGGATCAGCGACGACGGCACGATCTCAACCCCTTAAATTCAGCAACGCCAATCGGAGCGCGAGCTTCCCCCTGTGTTGGAGCGGTCTCGCCCACTCTCTACGGGGAAGCTACAGGCGGCTGCTCCCCCCGCGCGGCTTTGCCAATCAAAGTACTTGACAAAATTGCGGGGCGGTGTATCATTCCTCTCGTGGCTACGATCCACCATCTGCGTCCCGTGTCAGACGTGAACGAGCAGCCGCCGCCGGCGCTGCACGAGCGCGCGATGGATAACCTGCGCTTCATACGCGAGACTATGGAGCGCGCTTCGTCCTTCACGGCCGTCTCCGGGTGGGCCCAGGTCGCCATCGGGGTCACAGCGATCCCTGCGACGCTGATTGCCGCGCGACAGGCGACCCAGAGAGGCTGGCTCGCCGTTTGGGTCCTGGAAGCGTTGCTGTCGCTAATCATCTCGGGCTGGGCGATGAGTCGCAAGGCGCGATCACTGGAAACCCCGCTTCTGTCCGCGCCGGGCCGCAAGGTCATCCTCAGCCTGGCTCCGCCGATCTTCGTCGGCGCGCTGCTCACAGTCCTTTTATACAGGGCGCACCTGACGGATGCGATTCCCGGAATGTGGCTGCTGCTTTACGGCACAGGGATAGTGACGGGCGGCGCATTCTCAGTCAAAATCATTCCGGTGATGGGTCTGTGCTTTATGCTTCTAGGCTCGATTGCGCTTTTCTGTCCGGCGGCGTGGGCCAACTTTTTCCTGATCGGCGGATTCGGCGGGCTGCACATCATTTTTGGCATTATCATAGGAAGGAGGCACGGTGGCTAAACAGAGCGCCCTGA
>DASQYE010000392.1:0-6560 GCA_035639355.1 Pyrinomonadaceae bacterium | reverse complement strand
CCGGTCTCATCTTGAAGAAAGCTTTTAATCATCTCGCTCGCTCCTTTAACTATGGAGTTTCGTAAATCACTCTCACTCGGGCCAACCCTGCTTGCTTGACGACGGAAACGATCAGCCTTGTAAGTTCGGCGTGCTCTCGTTGGCGTCGCGGCCTCGAAGAGCACGCCGCGTTTCCGTTTCGTTGCTGGGCGGCTCTTATTTACCGTCCTTGATGTGGTTGCCCAGAGACGTGATCTTGTCACTGATGTTCGTGCCGAGGGCTGAGAAAGCGCCGACGACGGCGATGGCGACGAGCGCTGCGGCAACCGCGTACTCGGACAATTCCAGACCTGTTTCATCGCGAAGGAAGTTCTTAATCATTTTGCTTGCTCCTTTAGAAGGTGGTTGAAGGGTTGAAGGTTAAGCCCTCTTCCGTGGTCGCGGCGCTTGCCCCGCCGGCGACCGCGAGGGCTGTGGTGGCGAATTTAATAGCCAAGATGGATCATGGAAGCGCCCTGTGGATGCGGCTGCTCATTCACCTTGCTGATTGAGCTTCGGTCAGCGCGTCCAGTCTTGCCGGCCCGGCGACCGAAGCCGTTGATGATGCTCGCAACTGCACCGCCGAAAGCGAGAGCGATAAGCAGCAGATCGTCCTGCGCGCCATGCGCCAGCGCGACGGCGCGAGCACCGACGACCAACGCCACGACGAAGAAAGGCACGACAAGCGCGACGCCCACAAGCGATACCAACATCCTTCCGGTGACTGCTTTCATGGATTCCCTTTTCCTCTCTCTTATCCTTAAAGCTCTCAGTTGCGTTAAGCTTCACAGCTTCCACTAACGCCCTCCGCTCATTACAAGACCCGTGCCGCAGTCGCGCGATATGATTCAAACGGCCTGTATGTAATGACTTAGTTGAAAACGCTTGCGCTTGCCCTGTCGCCCGCAGTTGACACAAACGCATGGGACAACAGCAGCACCAAGGTCGCATGAGCGGTGCGAAAGCAATCTCTAGCAATCGTTTAAGGCGTTGTCGCCCCAGGTTGTCACTCCGCCAGCGGTTTTCAACCCAGGGTGACGCCGCGCGCTGCAATCCGGCGCGGCTCGAAATAATTTCGCCCCAATCTCATTTTGCTCCCGCCTACAAAATAGGTTTGCTTTCGCTTACAAAATAAAAACGACCGATCTTATCCAGACCGGTCGCCCGCGCTGTTGATTACGAATAGCCGCTCTCGTTATAGATGCCTGTTATAGATGCCTGAGCGTCCAGGCCGCGAAGAGCACGACGCTGATAAAGCTTCCAGCAATCGTAAACGTCCATTCGACGAGCGCGCTCCTGCGGCTGAGCAGCCCTCGCAGCATCAGCATTCCGCATTTCCATCCATCCTGTTGGTAGAGCGGAAGCAGGTTCGTCGCGGCCAGCAGAAGATTCACGGCGCTGAAGCGTGTCCCGGCCGTCAGCGACGAGGCGACCAGATTAACGTTCACACCCGCCAGCATCACCAACGCTTGCTGGCTGAGCGGCCGCCTTTGCAGCTCAGTTATGTCCAGGCGGACGTATGCGCCGATGGGCAGCGCGTGCAGATTGCATTCAACCGTGCCCAGCCGAAAGCTTAGAACCTTGCGCCCCCATCCCAGACCGAACTCCATCACGGGAACAGCGCACGCGCGCGCCGCGACGAGGTGGCCCAGCTCGTGTATGAAGATCGCTAACAGAAAGTAGAGACCGTAAGATACAAGCATAAGGATGAAAGATGTAGACGGAGACGGAAGCGTAGAGACGAGTGACGAATCGAGCGGCGGCTTCCGGTTATCCTAGTGTCGTTCTGTTCGCAACTGGAGTCCGGGCTCTGTGTCCTCTTGTAAAAACTCGCCGACATCGATCGCCAGGCGTTTCAGTTTTTTGTAGAGCGTCTGGCGCGAGCCCAGGCCGAGCGCGGCGCTCGTCCGCGCGACGTTGCAATCGTGGCGCTTGAGCGTTTCCAGGATCACTCGACGCTCGAAATCCTCCATCAGGTGATCCAGGTCGGCGGGCGATTCTTTGGTCTGCAATGCACGGCGCGCACTCTCCGGCAGCATACGCTCGCTGATATGTTCGAGGGTGATGTACGTGCCCTCGTCCGCGTAGAGCACCAGTCGCTCGATCTCGGCCGCCAGCTCGCGCACGTTGCCGGGCCAGGGATGATTCTGCAAGACGTTTATGGCTTCGGACGTAATGCCCCCGATCGCACGATCGTTGCGCCGCGCATAGTGCGTCAGGAAATGAGAGATCAAAGCGGCCGTGTCCTCTGGGCGTTCCCTGAGCGGCGGCACGTGCAGCGAAAGAGACGCAACGCGATAATAGAGGTCTTCACGGAAGCGCCCCGCGCCCACCTCGCGTTCCAAATCCTTATGCGTCGCGGCGACCACTCGCACCTTCACTTTTCGCGGAGCGCGCTCGCCGAGCGTGTGAACTTCGCCCTCCTGAAGAAAGCGCAGCAGCTTCGGTTGTAAAGCGAGCGGCAGGTCGCCTATCTCGTCAAGAAAGAGCGTGCCGCCCTCGGCAGCCCGTATCAGTCCCTCGTAATCGGCGTGCGCGCCTGTGAAGGCTCCCTTGCGATGACCGAAGAGCATACTCTCGATCAACTCAGAGGGGGCCGCCGTGCAGTTGAAGGGAATGAACTCGGCCAGGCAACGCTTGCTCAGACGGTGAATGGCACGCGCGACCAGCTCCTTGCCCGTGCCCGATTCGCCAGTGATTAAGACAGTAGATTCGGAGTCTTTAATGCGCTCGACCGCTCGCGCGACCGCCGACATGGCGCGGCTGTTAAAGACCATGCCCGGCAATGTAGAGGCGGCGACGACGGCCGGAGGGGGCGTCTTTAAGGCGGGTTGCTGATCGCCTTTCAATGAAACGTGCGCGTGAGCCAGTTGCGCGACATCGGACAAAACTCTTATCTCTTTCGCCTGGGCTTCGGTCAGCGGTCGCACACACCGCCCGTAGATGGCCGCTCCCTCGCGATTCCCGGCCGCCGAACTGAGCACTAAACAGATGGATTGGTCTCCGCTCTTCGGTTCTATTATCCTGTTCGGCGCTGAGAGGGCGGTCGCCACCAACATTTCAGCATCTACGATCTCATCCTGATCCAGCCCCTCCACCCATTTCAGGCGCGGTCGCTCGCCCGGTTTCTGTGTCCATGTTGACAATCCGTAAGTCTGCGCGGTCGCATCTATCATCAGTGTCAGCTTCAGCATTACCTCGTAAAGCAGGTCGGGGCCGGTGGTCGCGGCCCGACACAGCGCCCGAACCATCGCGGCGAGCGGCAAATCATAGGATGCATTGGAGTTATTGCTGTTCTGAGAAGCGAGCGAAGGCGGCAATCTTGACATAAACCTATGGTTCCCACCGATATTGTTTCTTCAGGCAAAGGAGGATAGCCTTCTGAAGCTGCGGCGCGGCTCGAAGAGCGCGACTGCGATGAACCGAGTGGGGCAAGGTCACTGAAGTGAATCCTGGCGTGATGCACCAGCAGAGGGTTGAACCATACGAGCTGATCCAACCGCATGAACGACAGTCTAGGTACAATAAGACGGCCTGTCAACAAAATTTAACACTATTATGCACTATATCTCCTGCGCTAAGCCTATATAGCTGCCGAAAGCCGGAGCAGCGTCTGCTACAGATGACAGATTTACGGCCCCGCGCGGATAGGAATCTTGTCCATCTCACAAACAGCGCGTATACCATATGCTCCTGGCTGATTCTTTTCCACACCTGTGCTCCCTTTTTCGGGACGCTATCTCCTGCATCCGCATAGCCATCTGTAGTGAATGCCCTTTTCGCGGATTTCCGTTCGCCGACTGTTCGCCGCAATAACAGGTTACTCCGCCTTACTTCAAGTAACTGTTGAACTTAGCCTCCCAAGTCATTGCAAAGAAAAGTCTTTACACCCTACGCGTCGCATGCTACAGTCCCGCCACTTTGCCCCTAAGTGATTGATAGGCAAAGGATTGAAGGGTTTCACGAGCGCATCACCTTGGGGTGTACGCCATTCGTCAGCCCAGTATCTTGGGTTGCAAGCGTAAAATCGGTATATAGAGCAGTTTCAGGCCAATTTGATGGCGATACGATTCGGGACATCCGGCTGGCGGGCGATTATCGCCGACGAATTCACATTCGCGGGCGTACGCAGGGTCACGCGCGCCATCTGCCAGCATTTGCGAGCCAGCGGATTGGTAGGCGATGCTGTGATTATCGTTGGCTATGACACGCGTTTTCTGGGCGAGCGGTTCGCCGCCGAATGTGTCAAAGAGATAGCAGCACAGGGATTTCGCGCTCTGCTTTGTAATCACCCGACGCCGACGCCGGCGATCTCACATGCTATTCGCATAGAGCGGGCCGCAGGCGGCATCAATTTCACGGCTTCGCATAACCCGCCCGAATACAACGGGATGAAGTTTTCCACAGCCGACGGCGCACCCGCCCTGCCGGAGGTTACAAAGCATGTGGAGCAGCTGATCGGCGAGATTCAGGCCCTGGGTGAAGGGGCGGAGCCAAGTCCTGCGGAGAGCAATTTCGAATCCTATGACCCGCGCCCGAGGTACTTTGATGACCTTGCAGGCAAGGTTCGTTTTGAAGTGATAGCCCGCGCCGGTGGTATGTACGCTTACGATTCCCTGTGGGGAACGGGGCGCGGCTACCTGGACGAAGTGCTGCGTTACCATGGGGCTGAAGTAGCGACGATACATGATTGGCGTGACGTATTGTTTGGCGGACGTGCGCCCGAGCCCGAATCGGGCCACCTGGATGAATTACGCGAGGCCGTGTCGAAGCATGGTTGCGCGCTCGGGCTGGCGACGGACGGCGATGGGGATCGCTTCGGCGTCATAGACGGGAACGGCAGCTTCATTACGCCGAATCAATTGATTGCGCTGCTCTTTGATTACCTGGCAGAGTCGCGCGGCTGGGCGGGCGGCGTGGCGCGCTCCGTCGCGACTTCGCACCTTGTAGATCGCGTCGCCAAGGCGCGCTCTCTTCCCGTTTACGAAACACCCGTCGGGTTCAAATTCATCGGAGAATTGATCAATGAAGACAAAATCATCCTCGGCGGCGAAGAATCGGCAGGCATCTCGATCAAGGGTCACTATCCGGAGAAAGATGGCATCCTTGCGTGTCTGCTCGCAGCGGAGGCAGTTGCGGCGCGCGGGGCGAGTTTAAGCGAACAACTGGCGGCTTTATACCAACGTGTGGGTCGCCTTGAATCTGGAAGGATCGGCGTACGACTGACGCCGGAGCTGGTTGTTTCTCTCCCGGAGAAATTGAAACAGGAGCCCACCGAGATCGGCGGCCACCATGTCGAGAGCGTGAACCGCATGGACGGAGTGAAATTCATTTTCGCTGACGGCTCCTGGCTCTTGATGCGACCGTCCGGCACGGAGCCGCTCGTACGCATTTACGCTGAATCGGAATCAGATCAAATTTTGGAGGAACTTCTTGAACATGGCCGCAAATTCATACTGGGTTGATAGCCGCCTGCGCGCTCAACGTGTCGCTTCTCGCACTCTTCCGCCGCTCGCGCCCGTACAGGATCTCTCGCGTGAGATTATAGGCACGCGAACAGAGGTTCGCCGTCGAGGTGGAGTTATCCCCTCGTGGGTGGTTTTCTCGACCATCATTCTCGCAACCTTCGCGCTCTGCGTGACCATCACTATGCGCACTAGGGCCGAGATACGCGCCGCATCCGATCAGTACCAAACGCTCGGCACACAGGTCGAAGCATTGCGCAATACGAACGCCGCGCTCGCACAGGAAGTTCACCGGCTCAATAATGACCCGCGCGCCATCGAGTCGGCGGCGAGAACGCGTCTGAATATGGTGCGGGCCAACGAGATCATCGTCCCCGTCGATTGAAAAGGAGGCGTAGTTTGGTTTCCGGGCCGGAGGCAATCATAGGAAGCTATCATAAAAGTTCCGCCTGTCGCCTTCCGCTCGTATCCGCAAACGCTTCCACTAACCACTATGGTCACCCGCCGAACGCGCGCGGCTCCGGTCTGCCAACCGGGGCCGCGCCTCTCTCTTTACAGAATCAATGCGCGCGCGTAACACTCGGTTGACACTCAACATAACGGTCAACTAATATCGAACCATCAATTAACTTTGAAGAGTATGCTGGATAAGTTGTGCGCGAAGGTTGATACACGAGCGATGACTCAAAGAGAAGATTATGCCTGAAATCAAAGAAACAGTTTCGCCCGAACAAGCGGCGGTCGAGAGATGGGAACAGGAAACGGTCGCGCCCGTCCTCAAGAAACGACCCGAGCGTAAAGCGCGTTTTGAGACCGTATCGCTCGACGAGGTCGAACGTCTTTACACGCCCGCCGATACCGCAGAGATTGACTTCGAGCGTGACGTCTCTTTTCCGGGCGAGTTCCCGTATACGCGCGGCATACACCCGACAGGTTATCGCGGCAAGCTGTGGACGATGCGGCAGTTCGCGGGCTTCGGGACGCCCGAGGAAACCAACGCCCGTTACAAGGCGCTGCTCGCCGCCGGCGGCACCGGGCTCAGCGTCGCCTTCGATCTCCCGACCCTGATGGGGCGCG
>DASQYE010000391.1:0-3086 GCA_035639355.1 Pyrinomonadaceae bacterium | reverse complement strand
GGGCGCGACGAGAGCGTCGCACGCCTTCTGCCGCGCTCGCAGATCATAGCGACACGCTTCGCGGGCGATACGTCGCAATCGCCCGACATCGAGCGCGTACACCTGGACGGCAATCTACATACGCTCTACGAGGCGGCTTTGCGCTTCATCAGTCGCTATTGCGATCTGTGGGAACAGCGCCCGCGACCAATTCCGGGAGCAGACACGGAGAGCGAGACGCCCTTCACGGCCCGAGCCAACTATCATCGCGGCGCGGTCGCTGAAGCCGTGTCGAATGCGCTCGCGCATCGTGACCTGGCGTTGCGCGACGTTGCGACGCGCATACACATCTTCGACCGCTCGATAGAGATCATCAACGCGCGGCGCACGGCGGGGTTCGCGCCTACGGCTCTGAGGGCGATTCGCTACGGCGTGCCGCAACGCCTGAACCCGCAGCTGGCGGCCGTCTTCTCAAGTCCTGCTTACGGGCTGAAAATGCCCGGCGGCGGGCTGCCCGCGCTCCTGCGCATGGCTCGCACCTTCTCTGGCCGCCGCGCCGAGATACATGCCTTCAATGACGAGTTTCGCCTGCGGCTTTACGGAGTCTGAAAAGCAGTGACGAGTTATGAGCTGAAAAGCTTTTTATCTTGTCCAGGGTTGTCACTCGTCACTTGTCACTGGCTTTGGGCGCGTTGTAGTACTGGCGGCTTTGGACGACGTACTCTTTATCGTCGTAAACGCCGTCGCCGTTAACATCCACCTTGACGACGATCTTGTGCTGCTTGCCGTCGCGCACGTTGCCTGGGTTGTAGCCGAGGCTGTACTGGCTGCGCAGGACTGCGTTGATGGTCTGGAGCACGCTCGGCAGCTCGCCCTGAAAGGTAACGGGGAAATACATGCCGCCCGTATCCTTGGCGAAGGTTCTAAGCGCGTTCTGAGCCTGTAGGAAGCTCATCCTTCCGGGCGTCACGCTGCCCAGATTACCGTCCATGGCGGGCAGGCGATCCTCATACTTTTTCAAGAAAAGATTTCCAGTGCCGATGATGTAGATGGGCACGCCCGCGTTCTGCGCCACCTTGCGAGCCTGGTCGTAGTTGATCTTGCTGAACGTATCCAGGCCGGAGCAGACCAGTATGACGGCGCGGCGGCGACCCTGAAGGCTCGCCATCCCGTCATACTCAGCCGTCCTCTTTTCAGACCTGTCGAGCACGACAGCGTCGCCGCGACCCCCCACGAGCGTGAACTTCAGCGCGTCGAAGAGATTTGTTTCCGTGAAGGCCGGATTGCTCCTTAAGAGAAGACTCATGACCTGGCTCAAGCGCGCCGGATCGTTTGTGAAATCCGTGAGCGGCGTCGGGCGAATATCAAAGGCTATTACAGAGACGTAATCGTCAGGCGGCTTGACGAACTGGGTCAGAAACATCGCCATCGGGCGCAAGACTTCGTAGCGACCGGCCTCCCAATAATCGCCGCTGAGCCGATCCGTCAGCCTGCTGTATTCGAGCACCATCGCGACCGTAATCGGCGCTTCGGGAGTCGAGAAGTTGGTGGTCTCCTTCTTAACGCCATCTTCAAAGATGGCGAAGTTCTCTTTTTTCAAGTTGGTGATGATCTGCTTGCTTTTCTTCTCGTAGACGACGGCATCGACGTTGACGACCGCAGTGGAGACCGTGATCGTCTCTGCCTCCTGCGGCTTGCCCACTATGTCGGGCGGCAGTTCTTCCGGCGGCTGCTGTTGCCCGCCGCTCTGCGAGGGCTGCTGCGTCCCTTCGGCCGGACGCTTGTTCTTCTTCTGGTTGCTGACGGGCGGCTGGCGACGAGACTGCGCAAACGTCTTGAGATTGACTGCGCTCGGAAGCGCGAGCGTCACCACGAGCGCCAGTGCTGAGAAGCTTTGACGGGAGATAAGAGGTCTCATGAGAATGGTCCTTATAAAGCGTAAAGAGGGCAAGGGGGATTCCTTCGTTGCTGACTGAAAATATAGGCGCAGCCGGCTCGCACGGTCAAGCCTTCGGTCTGCTCGCAGGGCGGAAAGCTGCCGCCGAAACTTGAAACGCACTCGACGCCGATGATTTATTGATGCGCGAGGGCCGATTGACGTTCGCTATTTGCCGGAAGATAGCTAGGATGAGTAAACCGGAAGATGGAGGGGGAATGGGTGAAAAGGCGAAGGCACGCAGGGCGTGAAGAGCGCTCTTCACGCCCTGCGTGCCTCTTCTCGCTTCGCAGGTTCCGGCCTAACGCTGCGAGCTATTGCTGCTGATGGCCTCGGCCTCTATAACGGCGTCGTAAGCGCCCGTATTGTCGCTCAAATTCCCCTCGTTGACTCCCAGAAATAGCACCCCGTCGCGTTCGGCTGTGAACTCGCGGCTGCGACCTATGAGAATAAAATTATCGTTATCGTCGCCGATAACGGCTATGAGCGCGCCCGTAGGCTCCGTGCGCATCAATTTCTCGTTGTCAGGAATCCCGGCGAGACCTGCGGGCGTAGAGACTCTGCCGCCGCCTATCAGGACCCGTCCCGTGGCGGAGATTCGCAGCTGTTGTCCGCGTCGCACCACCAGGCCGCTGTTCGTCCACCCGTTAGTCGTATTATCGCCGCGCACTCGCGTATTGATGCGAAAGAAGGTCGGCGACGAGGATGCGGGCGGTCTGGTGGTTGTGGCGGTCGTCGTCTGAGTGGGAGGAGTGCGCCCAGGGCCGGTTGATGGACGCGTGGTTGTTTGCGACGGCTCGGTGCGAGCGGTCTGAGTGCTCGGCACGTTCATGTCACCGTCGGGAGCGTCCGCTCCGGCGTTGGCGGAAGCCTGGAACGAATCGAACTCTATGGACTCGACATCTTCCATGTAGAGCGAGATGCGGCTGCGGCGACCGCGCGTGCCCGTGCCGACGAGCACTGTGAACTGCTGGTCTTTGAAGCCGACGACCTGCCCGCGAATGATGCTGCCGTCCTTCAATCTAATGGTGTCGGCAAAGACCGGCAGGCCCAGGCACAGCACGAGCGAGACGGCGAGCAAAGGGGTCTTGAAACTCTTCTTCATGTTCTCCTCCGGGAGCGGACGCTGTTCTCAAAATGGTTCGGATAAACGAAAGGCGCATCCGACGTT
>DASQYE010000390.1:0-4014 GCA_035639355.1 Pyrinomonadaceae bacterium | reverse complement strand
CGGCGCTCGGGAGAACTCTGACGGGGACGCTGCTTCTGGGCTCAAGCCTGAAGGAGCTTGACCGTTTGACGGTGCAGATTGCGGGCGACGGCCCCGTCGGCGGCATCACAGCGGAATCGAACGCGCGCGGACAGGTGCGCGGCTACGTACGCAATCCTGACGCGCACGTCGAGCTCAATGATGAGACGGGCAAGTTCGACGTTAGGAACGTGGTCGGCAATGGCATGTTCTATGTGACGCGTGAATCGGGCTTTGACCTTGGGCTCTATCGTGACCCTTATCGCGGTTCTGTCCCGATCATCTCGGGCGAGATAGCAGAAGACTTCGCATACTATCTGACGAAGTCGGAGCAGATTCCATCGGCGGTGATGCTGGGGGTATTGATGCGGGCCAATGCGTCGGGCGATGCGTTCGTCGCAGCGGCGGGCGGGCTTATGATTCAAATCATGCCGGGCGCGGATGAGAAGACCGTCGCCTCCATAGAATCATCCGTGAGCCGTACGCCGCAGACCACAACTATGATCGTCGAAGGCGCGCGGCCGGCAGACTTGCTGCGCGCCGCGCTCGGGCCGGTCGAGTTTGAAATCCTGGACGAGATGCCTATCAGCTTCGCATGCTCATGCTCTTACGAACGCGCCGTGTCGCTCATCGCCTCGATTGATCGCGGAGAGCTGGAAGCGATGCTGCGCGAGGATCGCGGCGCGGTCATGACCTGCCATTTTTGCAACGAGTCTTATCGCATGGACGAGGCTGAGCTGGAAGGCATTATTCAGAGCGGCGACAGGTCGGAGGCGATGAAGTGACGAGTAATAAGTGGCAAGTGACGGGTTAAAAGCTTATTCCGGGCTCGCCACTTATCCTCCTACTTTGAGGACGAAGGCGCGTTTGGAAGAAGCATGTCGTAGTTGCCAAGGTCGCGGTTGTGGCTGTCGAGCGCGCTGAAGGTGTCGGAGGTCTCTTCGAGCATCTGCTTGGTCATGGCAATGGAGTCACTCAGCTGCTCGAAGTCGAGCGCAGAGACTCTCTCGGGCGTCGGCAAGGTTACAACCTGATCGTTGACGAGGCCGAAGAAATTCTCTATCGACTGCAACTGTCCTTCGACCAGATTGACGGAGCGTTCGAGATCGTTGAAGGCGGCGACGCGGCGCTTCAGGATTTCGACGTTCGCCTGCTGCACGCGCCTGGCACGCACGTCCGGCGAGGATTCGACAGCGCGCTCGGCTTGCGTCAATTGATTCTGCACGGCCTGGCGATTGATAGAGCGCAGGTGATTCTTGCGGCGGCGATACACGTCCAGCAAGTCAACGAAATCTTCCCAGCGCTGGTCAAGGCTCTGTATGTTCAGAGGAATCTCTTTCGTGCCCGTGAACTTGCGATAGTTCGAGTAAATCTGATTCTTCATCCAGCGCAGGTATTCTACGGCCTCGCGCTCGCGCGGATCGAATCCCTTTATCATCTCTTCACGCTGGCGGTCGCGCAACTGTCGCAGGCGCGCTTTCTGGCGGCCGTCCACCAGGCGGCGATAGAGCGCGCTGGCGGGCACCGTGGCGAGGTAGAGCCCTTCGGCGGCGATCGCCGCGCCGAGCGGGATGATGGATTGCGTGTAAGCGGCAGCGACGGCAAAGCCCGCCATGCCCCAGAAGTTGACGGGCTCTTTGACTGCCTCTTTAAGGTACTGGAAATTGATCTTGGAATAATCTGCCATCGCCGTAAATCAAAGCAAGTAAAAAAAAAGAACCGTTCAAAGGACGCGACGCGCTGCCACGTTTTGCGCTCGGCCGGAGAGCGCCGTGTGGGCCCGCTCAACGTAAGGAGCGAGAACCGCGGCTCGCGGGTGCTTTATCCGCCCGCGCCCGTCTCGCCCTTCGCGGGTAGAGCCTCTGGGCTGCGGCCTCCGGTCGAGCTGGGCAGCAGGCCCATATCGCGCTTGTATTCGAGCAGCTTGTCCTGCAATTGCATATCCATCGCTTCGCGCTCGATCTCCTGCATCTGCGTATCGACCGAGGCCGCGCCAAGCTGCATCTTGGCTTCGGCCGCTGCGGCGCGGCGATCTATCTTGTCGCGCATCTCCGTAAAGGTTGAAGCATCGTCGCCGAGCTGGAAAGTCTCCATCGTCTGCGCCAGCTGCTCTTGCAGCTTCGCTTGCTTCGACTGACTGATGAGCTGCATCGCCTCGGCCGTCCGCTTCTGCATTTGCAGCACGTAGTTGTCGCGCGCCTTGAGTGCCTGCTTGGATGCCGTCCCCGCGTATTCGAGTTGCTGTGTGGTTTTTTGCAGGTCTAGCTGCGCCTGCTGTAGCTGTCCGATGTAGGCCGTGGCGATGTCGTCTCGCCCCATCTTTACAGACGCCTTGATCTTTGAATCGAGGTCTACGACCTGCGCTTCGAGCCGTTCTTTATTCCTGGAGAGCAGTTTCTCGGTCGCCATGACCTGCGAGACGGCGTTGTTCAACTCCGGCACGCGGTCGCGCATGTCGCGTATGGTCTGTTGTAGGATGAGTTCCGGGTCCTCCGTTCTTTCCACGATCCCGCCGAACAGCGCCCGCACCGAGCGCTTCATTCTAGCCCAAAGTCCCATCTCTTCTCATCCTCCAGCCAAATAGAAGTCTATAGCCTACAGCCCACATACTCTGCAACGCCCGCGACAAAGCTCTTTCGATAACGCCATTTTCGCCTCTGGTTGTACGACAACGCGCGCGACGTTGTTGCAAATTAGCTGCTACGGCTGAGTATAGCAGGAGTCGCCGTGCCGCCGCCAGAAAACAGGAGGCGGCAAATAAATTCGCCTCGAAAAATAAATTCGCCTTCCACAAAATCCGGCCCTCGTCCGTATACGGCCCTACGCCCCGCGGCCAGCGTTTTCGACGAACTTTCCAATGTCGCGCCGGTAATGCATCCCGTCCCAATGAATCTCGCTCGCCGCGCCGTAGCAACGCGCGAGCGCCTCTTCAAGAGACGGAGCCTTGGCCGTAACGCCCAGCACGCGCCCGCCCGCCGTCAGCCACTCGCCCGAAGGTGAGCGCGACGTTCCGGCATGAAAGATTTCGACGCCTTCATGCTCGCCAGCACGTTCGAGACCTTCTATACGCGCGCCCGTCTCAGGACGGGACGGATAGCCGCGCGCGGCCAGCACCACGCAGGCCGAAGCTTCATCCGACCATTGAATTGAGACCTCGCTCAATCTGGCGTGCGCGACCGCCTCGAAAATGGCTACTAGATCGGTATCCAGGCGGACGAGAATCGTTTGCGCTTCCGGGTCGCCGAAGCGCACGTTGTACTCGAGCACACGCGGGCCATCACTTGTCAGCATCAAGCCTATGAAAAGCACTCCGTGAAAGGGGAATCCTTCGGCGCGCGCGCCGGCGAGCGTCGGCTCGACCGCTTCGCGTACGACGCGCGCGAGCGTCGCCTGCGTCAGCACGGAGGCGTCCGTGATAGCGCCCATGCCGCCCGTGTTCGGCCCCGTATCATTCTCGCCGACGCGCTTGTGATCGCGCGCCGCCGGCATCAGGGCGTAATCGCGCCCGTCTGCGAAAAGCAGCAGCGAGGCTTCGCGGCCCCTTAGGGCTTCTTCGATCACGACGCGCCGCGCGGCCTCAGCGCCGACAGACCCGTTCGTCATCAAATCCTCGATCGCGGCAAGGGCTTCGGCGCGCGTGCGGGCCACGACGACGCCCTTGCCTGCCGCGAGCCCATCGGCCTTAACCACTACGGGCGAGTCCGAGGGGCCGAACTCGCCGCTTCGCAAAATTTCTTGCGCTTCGCTGGCGGACGCGGCGACGCGATAGCGCGCGGTCGGAACGCGGTGGCGCGTCATGAAATCCTTGGCGAAAGCCTTGCTCGATTCAAGACGCGCGGCCGCCCGGCTTGCGCCCGCTATGACCAGCCCGCGACGCTCAAACTCGTCTACGATACCCGCCGCCAGCGGCGCTTCCCCGCCGACGATCGTCAGGTCTATCTCTTTCTCTTCGGCAAACAGGGCAAGCGCAGACGTGTCGGTCGCGCTGATGGAAAC
>DASQYE010000389.1:0-15975 GCA_035639355.1 Pyrinomonadaceae bacterium | reverse complement strand
GGGAGCGAGCGGCCCTGGTCGCCCTCGCCGAGCGAGCCGGCCGAGCCGCCGCCGCCGATGGCGCGCTCGTCCGGGCTGTAGCCGGTGCGGCCGTTCGAGGGGAGCACGCGCTCGACCTCGCCGTGCGGGCGGGGGATGACGTGGACGCTAATCAGCTCGCCTACGCGCCGCGCTGCGGCCGCTCCGGCATCGGTCGCCGCCTTGACCGCGCCGACATCGCCGCGCACAAAGATCGTCACGTAGCCGGCTCCTATATACTCTTTTCCTAAAAGCTGTACGTTGGCGGCCTTGACCATCGCGTCGGCGGCTTCGACTGCTCCGACAAAGCCTTTGGTCTCAACCATTCCGAGTGCTTCGAGAGGCATGAGTTTCAATCCTCACTTTTTCCTATGGTAGAAGTTAAAACGTGCATTCCGGGTTGATCGAACTCGACCATCGTAGTCCTGTGCGCGAGAAGAATCAAGAGACGCGCATCCTTTTATGGCACAAAAGTTTGACAACGTTTACCAGCAGACGCTATAGTGCGGGCCAAAGGCACTTTGGCGTCAGTGTAAAGGGCCAGCCCGTAAGGGTTTGTAAGGTTCGGATAGTCAGCTCTGAAAGTTTCCCGATGAAGACGAGAGCGCCACGAGACTACGCACCCCAATAACTTCCTGAGGGCGGAAGCAGATTGGTGATGGCAGCATCTTTTGGAGAACAGTTGCGGCTCGCCCGCGAGGCGCGCGGCATTTCTCTGCGCGAAATCTCCGAACAGACGCGCATCTCCATGCGATATTTAGAAGCCATCGAAGCCAGCGACTTCAAGCGCCTGCCGGGCGGCATCTTCAACCGAAGCTTCATTAAATCCTACGCGCGCTACATAGGGTTCGACGAGAAGGAGGCTGTCGAAGCCTACACGCGGGCGATGCGCGAGCAGGGCGACACGACGGAAGAAACTTCCGGCCTGCCGCATAAGCCGCACGTTTACACCGACGGCAACTCGACGCGCTCGCCTCTGGTCACGCTGCTTCTGACGATACTGATCCTGACAATCCTTTCGCTTGGCGTCTACGCGGTGCTGCACTGGTATCAACGCCGCGAGGGAGCGCGCACGGCTGGCAATCCGGCTCCGGCACAAAGCGAAGCGAACACACAAGCGACACAACAACAGCCGGGCGCTTCCCCGCCCGCTCCCGCGTCATCGACGCAGACGGCGGCCACAGCGGCAGCAGGCTTCCATATTCAGATCAAGGCTGTGGGCGAACAGGTCTGGCTGCGCGTCTTTACGGACGACGCGGGCCCGAAATCCGCCTTCGCGGGTAATCTGGAACAGGACGAGACGAAAGAGTTCACGCCCGAGCACAGTTTGAGAATCCAGTGCTCGAAGGATAAAGCGGAAGCAATCAGCATAATCATCAACGGTCGTCCGGCGCGCATTCCCTTCAACATGAAAGGGTCGCTCGCCGAGATGACCGTGACGAAGGAAGATTACGAGCAGTTTTTGCAATGACAGTTTTGGCCTTACGGAGTGCGATGCCAGAAGGAGAGATGGGGGCCCGCGTCCTGTGCCTTCTTCTGCGCGGCGCGTGCGCGTGCTCTGTCTCTCGACGCGCGAAGATCGTAGACGACGCGCCGCCCGCTTCAATACGCGGGCGGTTTCATTTTATACTGAGCGCAAACGGACGATGAATAATGAACGCCGGAATTAAAAGACGGCCAGCAGACTTTTAATTCATCCTTCATCAGCCTGCATTCATAGCTTGATTCGAGGAGTATTATGATTACGCCCAACCTTCCGGAAGGTCTCACCTACGACGACGTTCTTTTAGTGCCCGCGCGCAGTGATGTCCTGCCCGCAGAGACAGACACCTCCACGCAATTCACGCGCGAGATACGCTTGCAGATTCCGCTCTGTTCGGCGGCGATGGACACTGTGACGGAAGCGTCGCTCGCCATCGCGCTGGCGCAGCAGGGCGGCATAGGCGTCATTCACAAGAACCTCTCCATCGAGCGGCAGGCAGAAGAGGTCGATAAAGTGAAGCGCTCGGAATCGGGAATGATCGTCGATCCCGTCACGATTCGGCCCGACCGGCCCGTGCGCGAAGCCCTCGCCGTGATGGAAAGATATAAGATCAGCGGCGTCCCCGTCGTGGACGAGGACGGCCACCTCGTCGGCATTATCACCAACCGCGACCTCAGATTCGAGACTCGCTTCGACATTCCCGTCACGGAAGTGATGACCAAGCAGCCGCTCGTCACCGTCCCCGTAGGGACGACGCTCGAACAGGCAAAGGCCGTGCTGCAAAAGCATCGCATCGAAAAGCTCCTGGTCGTCGATGGCGACAAACACATCAAAGGGCTCATCACGGTCAAAGACATTCAGAAAGCGATCAAGTATCCGACGGCCGCCAAGGACGACCTGGGCCGGTTGAGGGTCGCCGCCGCCATCGGCGCGACGGGCGATTTTCGCGAGCGAGCGGACGAGCTTGTACGCGCCCGCGTCGATTGCCTCATCATAGACACGGCGCACGGCCACTCTTCGCGCGTCATCGAAGCGGTGCGCGAGATCAAGCGTCGCCACACCTCGACGCAGCTGATCGCCGGGAACATCGCCACCTCGGAAGCCGCGCGCGAGCTGATAGACGCCGGGGCAGACGCCATCAAGGTGGGCATAGGGCCGGGCAGTATCTGTACGACGCGCGTCGTCACGGGCGCTGGCGTCCCGCAGATCACAGCCATTAACGAGTGCGTACAGGCGGCCAGGGCGAGCAATGTGCCTCTGATCTCCGACGGCGGCGTGAAATTCTCCGGCGATGTCGCCAAAGCGATTGCGTCGGGCGCGGACGTGGTGATGATCGGCTCGCTCTTTGCCGGCACGGAGGAAGCGCCCGGCGAAGTCATACTATTCCAGGGCCGCTCATTCAAGACCTATCGCGGGATGGGATCGATCGGCGCGATGCGCGAGGGCTCGCGCGACCGCTACAGCCAGGAGCAGACCGAGGCCGAATCAAAGCTCGTCCCCGAAGGCATAGAAGGCCGCGTCCCCTACAAGGGCACGCTGGCCGACATGGTGACGCAGCTCATCGGCGGGCTTCGCGCCGGGATGGGCTACACGGGCTGCCGCACCATCAAAGAGTTTCAAGAGAAGACTCGCTTCGTCCGCATCACCTCGGCGGGCCTGCGCGAATCCCACGTCCACGATGTAATTATCACGAAGGAAGCGCCGAACTACCGCCTGGAATAGAAGGGATGAGGGCGGAAGGCGGAAGGATGAAAGAATAATCACTCGACCTGAATAGCCACGCTTTCATCCTTCCGCCTTCCGCCTTCATTAAGTCCTGATCGTCAAGAAAATTTATGTTCAAGAAAGTGCTGGTGCTGTCGGCGTCTGCCGGTGCGGGCCACATGCGGGCGGCCGAGGCCGTCGAGCGTGCCGTCGCGGAGATGGGTGCGGCCGAAGAGGTGCGCCACATAGACACGCTTCAATATACGAACAAGCTGTTCCGGCATCTCTATTCTAAGGCTTACATAGAGATGGTGAATAAAACGCCGGAGGTCTTGGGCTGGCTTTACGATCATCTGGACAAGCCCTGGAAGAATGAGCGCCGCCGACTGGCGCTCGACAAGCTCAACACGCGGCCCTTCGTCAAGATGCTCAAAGCTTATCAGCCGGAGATAATCATCTGCACGCACTTTCTGCCGGCCGAGATCATTTCCTGGCTCAGGGCAAAGGAGCGCATCGCGAGCCGCCAGGCTATCGTCGTCACGGACTTTGACGTGCACGCGATGTGGCTGTGCCATCACTACGAGCACTACTTTGTGGCGCTCGAAGAGACGCGCGTGCATCTGGAAAGGCTCGGCATCCCGCCGGAAAAGATCACTGTCTCCGGCATTCCCATAGACCCCGTCTTCGCCTTAGAGAAAGAGAAGCGCGCGATGCGCGACAAACACGGGCTCCTTCAGGACAGGCGGACGATTCTGCTTTCGGCGGGCGGCTTCGGCGTGGGCCCTATGGAGAATATCATCCACTCGCTGCGGGACATGCGTAGCCCCGCGCAGGTAATCGCGTTGTGCGGTCGTAACCTTGAGTTGAAAAGCCGCATCGATGAGCTGGCCCGTGACTTTATGAACGGCGGGCCGGTGACGATCAAGGCCATAGGCTTTACTACGGAGATGGACGAATACATGACGGCCTCTGACATCCTGCTAGGCAAGCCGGGCGGGCTGACCACCTCCGAAGCGCTCGCCAAAGGATTGGTCTTCGTCATCGTCAATCCGATTCCGGGGCAGGAGGAACGCAACTCCGATCACCTGCTCGAAATGGGCGTGGCCATCCGCTGCAACAACCTGCCCGCGCTCGCCTACAAGCTGGACCTGCTGCTGGAAGACCGGGCGCGCTTCTCCTCCATGCAGGCCAATGCCCGCCGTCTCGCGCGTCCCCGCGCGGCGCGCGAGATCGTCGCCAAGCTGCTCGCGCTTGCGCCAACCTGGAAGTGAGTGCCGTATGAAAGGTAGTAAGCAGCTGAGGAGGGTATGGCCGTGGCTTGCTATTTTTATAGTTTCAGCGGCGGCCGCATACCAGCTCCACAACCAGGGGCGCTTGTGGCGGTGCGCCTGCGGGCGGGTACTCCTGTGGGCGGGCAACGTCTGGAGCTCGGACAACTCTCAACACCTGCTCGATCCGTATAGCTTCACGCACATGCTTCACGGGTTTGCGTTCTGCGGGCTGCTCGCGTGGGGGCTTCCGAAGCTCTCATGGGCCTGGCGGCTGTGGCTGGCGATTTTAATCGAGGCAGCCTGGGAGGTGCTTGAGAACTCCGATTTCGTCATCAATCGTTACCGCGAGGCGACGGGCGCGCTTGGCTACCAGGGTGATACGGTCATAAATTCGCTCGGCGACATACTGGTCTGCGGCCTCGGATTTTTATTGGCCCGCCAGCTCGGATTAAGGCGTTCCATCCTCGTGTTCGTGTTGACGGAAGTAGTGCTGCTTATCTGGATCAGGGACAGCCTGCTTCTCAACATACTGATGCTGATTTACCCTGTAGATGAGGTCAAGGCCTGGCAGATGGGCCATTAGCTTCTCACGCTTCTATAGAAGCGTGAGACTCTTGCCTCTGTCATCGCGCCATCCCCCGGAGCATCAATAGAGTATTTGTCTGACACCTGTCGGGCCCACTCCCCTGAGACGTTGCGCGGAAAGCAAGCGCGGACGGCCCATTATAGAGTAAACGCATGGCCCTGGGCGGCATCCCGTTTGCAACCCGTGCTTGAACGCGTATGACCGAGCGAACAGTAGCCGTACTAATCTCTAATCCGAACGCAGGACGCGGCGGAAGGGCGCGCGCGCGCGAGGTCGAGCGCTTCCGCGACCATCTCAGGTCAAGAGGCATAGAGGTGGAGGTATTGAATACGAGCGGGCCGCGTGACGCAGCAAGACTGGCGGGGCTGGCTGCCGCGCGAGGCGGCGTGCGCGAGGTGATCGTTTCGGGGGGTGACGGGACGATCAACGAGGCGCTTCAAGGCCTGGTCGGAACCGGTGCGCGAATGGGTATCTGGCCGCGCGGGACGGCCAACGTGCTGGCGCGCGAGCTTGGGATTCCATCGGACGCGGCGGCGGCGGCTGAAGTTATAGCGCGCGGCGTCTCGCGCCGCCTGCACATAGGCACGGCGACGGCCGAGGCCAGCGGTGAGCGTCGCTATTTTTTACTGATGGCCGGCATCGGTCTCGACGCTTCGATTGTAGAGGGCGTGCGCCCGCGCTTGAAGCGGCGCGTGGGCGAAGCCGCCTTCTGGTACTCGGGCGTCGTTCATCTGTTGCGCTGGCGGCCTCTTCCCTTCCGGGTGGAGATCGACGGAGAGACATACCCTGCGACCTTTGCGGCCGTCGGCAACGCGCCTCATTATGGCGGAGACCTCTCGATCACGCCGCGCGCGCGCCTAGATCAACCTGAGTTCGAGATTTGCGTGATTAACTCGCGCAGCCGTTTTCGCTACCTGCGGCTTCTTTCGCGCGCGCTGCGCGGGGGCGTGCCGCCCGGCACTCCGGGCGTCCGTTTCATACGCTCGACGTGCGCGCGCGCCACGGGCGACGTGCTCGTCCAGATTGACGGCGAAGTGATAGGGCGTCTTCCCATGACCTTCGAGATAGCGCCTCACTCAATCGAAGTCATCACACCCTGGGAAAGAAGGCTTTAGCAGCTCGGAAGGACAAGGCAGTTCGACCGGCCCCTCCGTCCTCAACGACTGACGCTTTTATCCCCTCATCCAGGCGGCGCGGAGGTTGCGCGCCTGCGGCGGTGCGTCGCTTCTCTCTTCGATGCGATAGTCGTAGCGCTCCGGGGTGTCGTGCGAGGCTTTCGCATCGAGCGTAGCGCCGGCAGCAGCGCCCGGCGTGGTGCGAGCCTGTTCGCGTACGAGCCGTAGTCCGACCGCCGCGAGCGCCTCGTCGTAGGGAGGCGTTTCAACGCCGCGCACGTACCGCCGGAAGAACTCCTTCAAGTCCGCGCCCGATACTTCCGAGGCGACGCTCTCGAACTCTTCATCCGTGTAGCCGCGACCGCGCAGGTAATAAGTATCGTTCGGGCTCTCCAGGTAAAACTTCCTGTACATGCGTCGCATCACGTCGTCGAGCGAGGCGCGCCCGCCCGTCTCGCGTCTAATCAGCAGGTCGAGCACGAGGCCCAGGATTTCGCCCTTGGTGTAATAGCTGATGGAAGTATTAGCCAGGTTGGTGCGCTGCGTATGCGTCCCGCCGTCCAGGAAAGGCGCGATAAGGGAAGACTCTTCGGCGCTTATCAGGCGGCTGCCGGGCGCGCTCTCGACCGCCGAAATCTGCGCGGAGAGCATGTCCAGAAGCTGCTCGTCCGTCCAGATTCCGGCGCGACGCTGCATCAGGTGGCCGTAATAGTTTGTGATGCCCTCGGCGATCCAGAGACTGCGCGTGTTCAAGGGGCGCGTGAAATCCCAGGGCCCGAGTGCGACGGGACGCAGCCGCTTGACGTTCCAGACGTGAAAGAACTCATGTGCAGCGCCGTCGAGCGTGTCTTCGAGGGTGCCGGGGCTTGCGAGCGCGCCGGGTTCTACGAGCTGCGTGGAGGTCAGATGCTCCATCCCGTCGCTTGAATGACTGTCGTCTGCGAAGTGGATCAGAAACGTGTAGGAGTCGAAATCGGGAGCGCCCCACATGGCCGCTTCGGCGCGCACAATTCGCTCGATGCTGCGGACGAGCGCGCCGCGCTTGCCGCCCTCCGCGCCGAGCGAGTGTACGACGACGCGATAAGTCTTGCCATCGACGCTGAATTGATCCAAAGTCCAATCGGGCGCGATCTCGGTCGGCGTGTCTATCAGAATGTCGTAATTCGCAAACCGCCACTCGCGCTGCTCCATGCTCTCCATCCGCCCGTTGACGATGCGCCAGCCCACTGGCGCGTCTATACGCAGGCTGACAGGCTCCTGCTTGTGGCCGACGACGTACATGAAGACGGAGCCGCCGTTGAGATTGGCGTGGCGCTCGTTGAGCTGCGAGAAAGTGCCGGACAGGTTGTCGCCGAAGACCTTGTAAGTGACGCGCAGGCGTTTGCTATCGCTCGTCTGGACGCGCCACGTCTGATCGTCCAGCCTGGAGACGTTCATGGGCCCGCCCGCGCAATCCGTGTTGTCTGGACAGGCGACTTGGGCGCGCACCTCCTGCACGTTCTTCGCGAAGTCGAAGACGGCGTAGCGGCCCGGCGACCATCTGGGCATCTGGAAATCCAGATGATCCGTAGAATCGTTCTTGTCCATCAAGGCTTCGATCTGCACCTCGAAGAGATGCGACGCGGGGCGCGGCATCGAGAGACGATAATTGATGGCGGCAAGCGGCGGCGGCGCGTCCGGCTCAGCCCGTGCGACCGCGCAAAGAATAAGGACGAGAGCCGAAAGATAGGCCGCGCGCCTAATGTGGAGTCCGTAGTGAGGCTTCATAAAAGGTTTGCCCCGGTTGTTTCCTAAAACGAGAGACCGCAAACATTGAGGAGCGCGCGATTATCTGATTTTTTCCCCACCATTGTCAAAATATGCGCTTCCCCGGTGCAGGGGAGGAGCTTCAGAGTCGGGCGGCCTGGCCGCGCTTGTTTCACTCTTGACGCCTGGCCCCGGCGTCGGCTAGCTTGTTGATCTTCCGGCCGTAGAAAATCTAAAAGCCCGGCCTAGCCCGCTCAGATATTCAACGATGAGTAGTGGAACAGAACGCCTCTATTATACAGATTCGCACTTGACGGAGTTCGAGGCGCGCGTCACGTCCGTAACGGAGAGCGTCAGCGGGTGGTGCGCCGTGACGCTCGACCGCACGGCGTTTTACCCTACGGGCGGTGGCCAGCCCGGCGATACCGGCGTGCTCAACAGCGAGCCCGTCGTCGAGTGCATGGCCGAGGAGGACGGCGATGTGCTCCACGTCATACAGGGACGCGCGCCGCAGGTGGGCGCTCTTGTCAAGGGCCGCGTGGATTGGGAGCGCCGACAGGACCATATTCAACAGCACACGGGCCAGCACATTCTCTCGCAGGCGTTCGTCTCGCTCTACGGAGCGGAGACGCGCAGCTTCCGCATGATGGACCAGGCGTCGGAGATAGACGTGGCGCTCGACGACCCTACGGATGAACGCATAGACAGCGCCGTAGAGCTTGCCAACAATGTCATCTGGGAAGATCGCCCCGTCTGCGTCCGCGTCGTCACGCCGGAAGAGGCCGCCCGATTGCCCTTGCGTAAGGATTCGGCGCGCGCGGGCGAGCTGCGTATCATAGAGATAGAGAATTTCGATTTGAGCCCGTGCGGGGGAACGCACGCGCGCCGCACGGGCGAGGTCGGACTCATAGCCGTCCGCTCCTGGGAGCGCGCCAAGGGTTTATTGCGAATCGAATTCGTGGCGGGTCGCCGCGCTCTTGCAGATTACGGGCGGGCCAACGGGACGGCACGGCGCGTCGCCGCCCTCTTCAGCGTCGCGCGCGACGAAGCGCCCGCAGGGGTTGCGCGCCTGCTCGAAGAGAATAAGCAACTCGGGCGGCGCATACGCACGCTGGAGGAGGAAGCGGCGCGCGCCGAAGGCGAAGAGTTTGTCAGAAACGCAGACCAGCGCGACGACGGCCTACGCATCATCGCGCGCACTTTCGACCTCCGCGACGCCGATCAGCTCAAGCACCTGGCGCTTGCCATCATCGCGCATCCGCAGACAATCGCGCTTCTAGGCTCGCGCGATAGGGAAACGGCGCGACTCGTCTTCGCGCGCTCAGCGGACGCCCCCGGCGATATGAGCGCCCTGATGCGCAGTGCATGTGAGATGCTGGACGGGCGCGGCGGCGGTCGCCCGGATATGGCGCAGGGCGGCGGTCGCCACGTCGAGAGACTTCAAGAAGCAATAGAAGCCGCCGCCGCTTCGCTCTCAATAGATCAATAGCCGAGCGACTCACTCGCTCACCCGCAAACCAGTCTTCCACAACCCCCGCGCGCCGCCCTTTCATGCTCGCTTCAAGCATCCGAAGCTGACCTGCTTCAACCAGCCTCTATGCTTGACAGAAGCCTCCGCCGCTCTCTAATATTTCGTCTCAGTCAAGCGCGTGGGGCAGTAGCTCAGCTGGGAGAGCGCGGCGTTCGCAATGCCGAGGCCAGGGGTTCGATCCCCCTCTGCTCCACCAAAATTTTCGAGAGTTTACGGCAGGCTGCCGGGCCTGCCGTTTTTCTTTGCGCGACGGCTTTGGCTCCGGCGTCCCTGAGACAGAGCATGAGAGGCAGCGTTACCTCAACGGCGGCGCTGCCTCTCTATGCTTTTCAGTACCGATTGTCGTTCTCTGATCCTCGTCAATTCTGACGAAGGGCTGTCATGGGGATTGGAATGTTGTAGGTCTTTGCGCCGACTCCCACTCCGCCCTCGCAGGTGTTGGGGGGTGTCGTGCAGATGCGCCGCGTAGACGGACACTCCGACGCCCAGAACATGTAGCCCAGCATGCCGTTCGTCACCCCCGTTTTAGTCACCACGGTCTGCACGTAATTGCCGGTGCTCTTTTGTAGCGAATTATTGAAATTCGTGCACTCGGGGGCGGGGCTTTGTCCGGTCACAATATAGAGGCTGCCCGTGAACTTGGCGGCGGCCAGTGGCGGTATCGGCGGGTCGTACTGCGCCTTGCCGTCGATGTGCTCCTGCCAGTCGGCCTGGGCCGTGGAGGCGCTGTTCGGCTGGCGGCTGGGAACCATCGCGTTGGCATAGTCGAGCACGGGTATGCTGGTGTTGAGCCAGTCGGCCGTGGCCTTGCGAGTCAAAGCGATCAGCCAGCGGTCTCCGGCGGCCAGGTCTATGGTCAGACGCGCCGCGTGATTGTTACCCGTCACGTCATAGGGCAACTGCGAGCGGTAGGCGTTGATAAAGGCTTGCAGCCCCGCCAGGTTGGGGCTCGTGTTCTCCTCGTAGTCAATCTCTATGCCGACGCCTAGATTTATCGCCGCAGCAGCCGCGTTCAATCCGAGCTGCGTCGGGTTGGTCGCCAGCGCCTGGTTCCAGGCGTCCGTATACGTGATGCCGCCGATAGAGAGCATGACGCGAACACCTTTGCTCTTGAAATAGTTCACCACATTCTGGTCCATGCCTCTGGGGATGCCGTTCAGGGTTTGAGAGTCGGTCGTCTTGTTCAGCAGCTTCAAAGGCTGTACGAAACTGAGCACCACCAGATTCACAGACGGCAGCCCCGAGCCGTCGCCACGGTCTATCAGCCAGTGGTTCTTGATGTCGAAATCCCCCATGTCACGCACACTGGCCCACGTGCAAGCGTCGTTACCGCAATGCCATGCCCCGTAGACGGAGATAGGTGTGGCGGCGTAACCGGCGGACGGAACTGCTATCGTTACCGCTACTCCTAGAACGCACAGCAATACCAGCTTTCTTAACATACACGTCTCCTTTCTGGATTATCAGCCCGATTCTTATCTGGCCGGCCCTCGGACTTTAATCCTTTATTTACCGCTTTGGCAAAGTTTTCGAGAGCTTAAAGCAGAGGCCAGCCCTTTTCCTTATGCTCGCGCGCGCCGGCTGAATGTGGGTGTGAGAATTCAGAATTGAAAAGCGACACACTGAAGGAAAGCGGCGGCGGGAGCAGGATGAGTCAAGCGATTGATCCTGCTCCCGCCGTCACCTCCTCTGTTTACCTATCGACCACAAGCGTCGCGCTGGCGGTTCCCCCGCCGGCCGTCGCCCTGATGACCACTCTTTGCGACGTGGTCACGGCCCTGGTCGTAATCGTGAACGTACCCTTCTGGCTGCCCGCCGGGACTACGATCTTCGCCGTCGTCGGACTGGCGATGGCCGGAGCACCGCTCGCGAGCGAGACGGTAATGCCGCCAGCCGGGGCGAGGCATTCGAGCGTGACCGTGCCCGTCACGCTCTGCCCGCCCTTGACCGGATTGGGCGCGAGGGTGAGCGAAGCGGCGCGCGGCGGATTGACCGTCAAATCGCGCTTTACGCTGACGCCGCCCGCGCTCGCCGTGATCGAGTTTGTCACAGGCACGTTGGCAGCCTTGACCGTGTAGGTGAAGGTCTTGCTGGTCTGTCCTGCGGGCACAGTCACGGTCACGGGGAAGGTCGCCCCCGAATGGCTTTCGTTGATCGTGACGACAGTTCCAGCGGAAGGCGCGGGCCCCTCCAAAGTGACCTTGGCGGTTCGCGTCACCTGGCAGCCGCTCACCGAGTCGCTATCGAGCGTGAAGTCCGCGAGACGATCTCCGGGCGTCATCAGTCGGCCCCCGGTCGTGAAGACCTGGAACTCTGCGGCGCGCACGTTCCTGGATTGCGGTATCAGCTCGGTCTCGGTCGGCACGGTCGGCGCGGGCGGACTCAGGACGGGCCCGGTCGCAAGCACCGCCGGCGGGACGCCCTGCGACACGCAGTCGCCGTTATTGAGCGGATCGTTGTCATGATCTCCCTGGTAAAGTGGCTGGCCCGTGCACTGGTTCGTCACCACTCGCAGCTGCACGTGCGTCGCCCGTGTCGGCGGCACGTTGAAGCTCCTTATAATCAGCTGCGATGTGGTCGGGCGAAACTGCCCGCCAGGGAAAGCGTCTTCGGGACTCGTGAATATCTCACTATAGCCGACGTTCGGATCGCTGCAATTATTAGAAGCGCTCGCCGTGCAGACCAGCACCTTGAACTGGCGCAGAGCCGCCAGGCGCAGTTGACGATTCCTGTCACCGCCCGCGTCGTCCGCGACGTAAGGATGGTTGAGCGCGCTGACCTGAACGCGATTGACGAGCTGCGGGCCCGCGCCCCCTAGCTTGACCACGACGAGCTTGCCCTCGACCGTATTCGCAGAGTTCATGTTGCCGAGCGAGGCCCAGTTCGTGGCCTCTGTGTCGTCGATTAGGTTGAGGCGGTTAATCGCGCTCAGCCCGTCGCCGCTGACGAGCGCCCCCTTCGCCTTCGAGGCCCAGTTCGTAGGCATAGCGATGATGAGCGTCTGCGTCCCCGCAGCGATCGTGCGCCTGAAGCGCATCAGCCCGTAGCCGTCCGCCTGCGCTATGAAGTCGTAGAGGCCGGGCACCAATCTGGTCGTGTCCGAAAAGACGCGCGTCCGAGGATTGCTTGCGGAGACGACCGTGGACGGGTCGGTGTCGGCGATCTGTGTCGAGCGCGCCTCGAACTGGCCCACGAAAATCCTTGCCTTGACGGGCACGCCGTTCTCTTCGAGCGCCACGGTCTTGAAGGTCACCACGCCATTAGGCTCCTTCGGAGACTCGAAGCTCGGAACGGGGTCTGTGTCCTCGCCGTCCTGGCTGTAGGCCCAGGAGCCCATGCCGCGACGCGCGAAGCTGGCCCACAGCTCTTTCTGGTTCGCGCCGCCAAAGCGCATCATGTCTGCCGCGAGGTAGGCGTCGCGCGCGTCTAACATGCTCGGTGACGACGGCATCAGCAGCCAGGCGTCGAACAGGATTTGAATCCAGCGGCGATTGCCGGGGCACTGCGCGACGGCCCTTTTACCGTCGGCGCAATCCTTCTGGAGGCTCTTGTCGGTCGCCGAAAATTGCGCGTTGTACTTCTTGATGAGCGCCTGACGGATGTCGAAATTGGTGGCGCTCCAAATCTCTCCGTCCGAGTGCACCTGCGGCCCCGTAGTGTCGTAGCCGACGTTGCCGTAGTTCAAAGGGCTGTCGTTCATGGCGAAGTTGCGTATGCCAGTCTTCTTATTGCCGGTCACATACGCGCCCACCGCGTAGGGGTTCTCGTCCGCCACCGGAACCAATCCGTAGGCGTTCAGGTACTCCATCGCTACCAGATCAGACCAGCTCTCGCCCATCGCCCCGCCCTGATGGCCGCCGATGCTTGCGTCCGGCCCGCCGACCATGCGATTCGAGATGGCGTGCGTGTACTCGTGACCGATGACAGACATGTCGTAGTCGCCGTCCACAATGTTCGGGTAGTTGGCGTTGGCTATCGCCTGCCATAGATACATGTTGGTGATGGGAGAGATGCCGTCGTGGGCCGTGAACTGGTTGGCGTTGTTGCGACCCAGGTAGTCCGGCTGGCCGCCGTCTACGCCGCCCGCCTGAGCGTTGCCAAGCTCCGGGTCGCCGTCGCCCGTGAAGGTGTTGACGGTTCCGCCCGACGAGCGATTGCCGAAGTTATTATCCTGTAGGTTGTAGTTCTCTTCCGTGAAGCCCAGAAGATAGGAGAAGTCGTGCATTCGATTGTGCATGGCGAAGAGGTTGACGGTCGCCGCGTCTATATCGTTGCGCTGCGGCGAGGCGAAAACCGTAGTCGCGCCCTTCTCCACCTGCCACTGGTTCGTCCACGGGAAGTTGTATTCGCGCGTCGGGCTCACGGGGCGATACTGTTCGCTGCCGAACAGTGGGAAAGCCCATCCTTGGCCGCTCATGGCGTTGTTGCCCTTGGTCGTCAGGGTCGGCTGGTTGGTGCGGAAGTCGAAGTCCCAGGGCCCGCGCGAGGCCATGTTCGCGACCTCGTACTCGCAGCCTGGAACCGTGCTGCCGTTGATGGAAGCGACCCAGCAAAGCCAGCTGCGCTTGTCCGTGCTAGACAGGTCGAAGGCAGGGGCCGACCGGAAGGCCCGCCACTTAGGCGGATACGGCAGCGTGACCGAAGTGGTGTTCTGCGTGAACGTGCCGGCGTAGAGAAGCGGCGCTGTATGCGGCGTCAAACTGTCTATGAAGGGACAGACGCGAACGGTGTACTTGCCCGGCGCGACGCCGTCCGCAGGGTTGTAGGTGATGGTCTCCGGGCTCGTCGAGAGGTCTGCCGACTTGGCAACTTCAACGCCGTTATAATCCAGATGCATAACAATATCATTGGCCGGATTGGCGGCCGAGGCGGTGATGATAAGCTGCGTGCGGCCCGGCGTGACCTCGAACTCACTGCTGCCGCAGGCGTTCGGGTTCACGCTGTATTCTCCCTGGAATGGCGAAGACGCCGAGGGCGATGCGCCGCCGTCGTCCTGTGCGAGCTGCTGGACGCGGTTCTGGCGGAAGAGGATCGCGCCCGTCTGCGCATCTACTAGGTGCGTATAGCCAGTCAGCTCTCCCCCGCGAGCGTTTAGCAGAAGCGTTTCGTAGACGGGCCGCACGCCCGTCGGCGTCGGGAAAGCGCGCAGGCGCGCGCGCTGCGGGTGCGAGAAACCAGCGACCGTAAAGAGCGTCCAGTCTCCCTGCTCGCGCGCGTCCGTGACGCTCGCAAGGTCAACGACGCGGCCGATGTTGGCCGCCGCCTTGAGCCACGCCTGTAAAGGTGTGAGACTTGCCGCCCCCGGAACGCTGCGGTCTCCAGCGCAAGACGAGGAGACGTAAACGACCTTATCGCCGACGACGCCGACGGCGATCAATCCGTCCTGCGCCGCCTGAAGGTCGCCGAACTTTTGGCGGAAGAGAACCGAGTGCCCCTCGTAGCCCGCCATCTTCTGATCGTTCAGAAGCTCAAGACTCGAAAGTCCCTGCTCGGAGAGGCGAAAGAGCGCGCGTTGAAGGCTGATGAAGGTGCGCGCGACCGTAATGGCGTCGCCGTCGAGCCCGGTCGCCAGGTAGCCGTTGTATTTGACCATCGAGTGCGGCGTGCCGAACCTGTTCCAACGCGCCGTCGCGCCGAGGCTCGAAACCGTGGCCACTTGAGCGGCGGTCGGCGCGACCCCGCTCGTGCGCGAGTCAAAGTCCGGCAATCCGGCCTGGCTGTCGAACAATAGCGCCTGGCCGTAGACGCCCTGGGGCGAGAGCGTGATCGTGACCGTAAGCGCCAGCGCGACGAGATGAAGCCACACCGCGACGCCAAATCTACCGGCACACCCTTCAGCGGTTCTCATTATTAATATTCTCCTTTTAAGGAATCGATGTTTGCCGTATCAACTGCCTGGTTCTTGAAAAGGCGGGCACCACCTGCCCCTGTCGATATTCGCGAGGTTTACTGTCGTGCTTTGAAAACGTCTACAGGATATTCAGGCCGGTTGAGAAATTCTTGAGGAATCCTGGGGCCGGGACGGCGGCACACTGGACGCCCTTTAGAAACAGCGCCCGCCATCGACAAAAACGAGCCTTGCATATATGGCTGTTATGATTGGGTGTGAGGCCGTGCGGGCGCTTGAGCCTCCGAACGATTCCCCTATGACGGGCAAAGCTTGTCCTCAATTCATCGTCGTTTTATAACAGAACCGCAATAAACGTACTGGCCTTGGGCGCGGCAATGCTCTCTGAAGCTGTTTGAGGAGTCCTTAAATTATCTACGCGGGGGACAAATTCAATGGGCGGAGCACAAGCGCCCGCTTCACCGTCGCTGCTCAGAGAATGAAGTCTCTGCCATACGGAGACGGACGCGCGGAGGAGGCGGCGGAGGCTCGCGCGAATAGTCCGGCCGGGGTGCGAATCGGACAGGTTGCTGCTTAATCGGACAGGTCATCGCCTGAGGCGACTCGGGCGCTCCATTTGTGGCCGGAGGTCGTGAGGTCTGCGGCTCTATCCTCAACCGGGGGCCCGCCCTTA
>DASQYE010000388.1:0-4462 GCA_035639355.1 Pyrinomonadaceae bacterium | reverse complement strand
GGGCGGAGTCATGGGCATCACCGGCATGAGAATGTTCGTCAGTAGTCGAGAGCCGACGACCATCGAGCACGCGCTGGATCATTTCGATCACGTCGTCAGGCTGGTCGGAGACGATCACGTAGGCGTCGGCAGCGACAGCGACCTGCACGGCTACGACAAGCTGCCCCCGGAGGTGATAGCCGGCATGCGGGCTGGCTACAAGGGAAGCTACGGTCTGCGAGAGAAGCTAGATATAGAGGGCCTGGATCATCCGAAGCGAATATTCGACTTGACCGAGGGGCTAATACGCAGAAACTACAGCGATAACGCTATCGAAAAGATTCTGGGGCTAAGCTTCAAGCGGGCGCTCACACAAATCTGGTCGGCTTGAGATGAGGCACGGCTTCACAGCCCTGAGCCGGCATCTACCGCAATGTGACGGTCGGCCCTGGCTTGCCCGCCCGGCGCTTCAAGTCACCAGCCGCACAGCCCGCTTGAAAATTTCCTGTTTCACAGATGAAATTTTGTTCCATTCCCGCCCGAAACGTGATATAGTGCCCGCATCTTGAGCAGGGGCGCACCCGCAATCAGCGGGGAGCGCCGTGTAGATTTCAAATCCAGCAACCCCCTTGGCGAGTCAACGCCGTAACCGGCACGAAGAGGAAGGAACTATGACAAATACGACGAGACCGAAAGTGAACCCGCTCAGCCGCCGTCCGCGTCAGCAGCGGCTGGTGATGGCGGTGCGCGGCGGAGCCGGCACAGGCAAAAGCCATTTCATACGCAGCATGTCCGAGGCCGGAATAGGTCGCCTGTGCATCTTTGACGTGGAGCGCAAGGCGCGATTGCTCAAGGGCGTCGGCCTTCAGTTCGACGCGCTTGAGATTCACCATCCGGACGAGTTGCCAGAGTTCATAGACTGGGCGCTATCAGGCGAGGGACGCGATCAGAACTACGAGTGCTTTGCCCTGGATTCGTGGGCGGCATATTTCAGCGCCAAGCATAGCGAAGTGGTCGCGGCCGTGCGCGAGAGAACCGGCGACCCGCTGGCCCAACCCTCGGCGGAAGAGCTGGCCGCAGACCAGATGATCTTGCAGGGAGTGCTCCGGCGGCTCTGCATGGAGAGCGGCAAGTCGGTCGTCATCGTCGATCAGATTCCCGCCAAAGGAAAAGAGGCCAAAGAGGATAACGAGGTGGGCCGGGTGCTGCCGATGACGGCGAGCGGCCTGGAATACTTCGTTGACATCATGGTCGAGGTCTCGTTGCAGGAGCGCGAAGGCGAGATCGTGCGCGTCTTTCAGATCGTCAAGAGCAACAGCTCCGCTTTCGAGGTCGGCTATGAGATGATCGGCGACGTGACGTTCAAGGATTTTCTTGACCACATGACGCGCGAGGCCGGGACGGAGCTGCCGCTTGAAGCGCCTAAGCCCTCGACCGTCCCCGAAACGCTCGAAGAGAAGCCCTCGCCGCTCAGCCTGGTCCCGCCCCCGATGACGATTCAGGAGCTGATAGCCAAGGCCGAGCAGAACGGCTTCAAGATGGCTGACATCGTGACGGGGGCCAAGCTCTATCACAGCCAGCCCAATATCTATCGGCTCACGCCCGAGCAGATCGCGGACCTGGATCGTCGCATGACGGCGCGCGTTGAAAAGCTCAAGGCGACGCGCGTCGAGGCGAGCGACGCCACGAAGCGTGAAAACGAGGCCGGGACGAAGACCCAGGCCGCTCGCAGCCTCAAACGAGCATAAAAGGAATGACGAAGTATGAACGCGGGGCGATGAACGAAGAGGCGCAGGCTCTTTGATTCATCGCCCCGCGTTCATCATTTTTGCCTACCATCCTCTGTGTATCTCCCAGCGGTCTACTACGCGCGCGCCTTCCAGAACTTGGTAGTGCGCGTGCTGGGCCGCGGTCAGGCATGAATGGTTCGCCAGCACTCGCACGCGCGTTCCTACCTTCAGACGATCAAGCAGGCTTTCGTCGGGGACGCTTATCTCCCCATGCTCTTGCGACAGCCCGCCGACTCGCAAGCCCAAGGAGTTGCCCTCCAGATCGAGCACGTGCCCGTAGCCGCAGCCCGCATCCGTCTCCACCGCCCCTCTATCTTTCGAGAGCGCGATCGCACCGGCATCTATCACGACTTTGCGGCGCGAGCGGTCGCGGTGCACGACCGCCGCCAGCACCGTCAGCGCGCAGTCTTCCAGACGACAGCTGCCTATGGCGGCCTGGAACGCATCGAAGAAGATGTAGTTGCCGGGCCGCACCTCGTCTATGCCTCGAAGATGGTCTACGCTGGTGATGGTCGGCGTAGAGCCTATGCTGACGGTGGGCGCGGGCGTTCCCCTGGCCCGCAGCCCGGCGGCGAAATCCGTCATCAGGTCGCGCTCGTGTCGCGCCACGCGTAGGACTTCTTCACTCGTGCGGGAGTGATAAGAATGGCCCGCGTGCGTCAGGATGCCTGCGAATCGCAGGTTAGAGGCGTCCAGGATACGGCGCGGAATCTCAAAGGCGTCGGGTGAGGTGGGCTCTACGCCGCAGCGATGATAACCGCAATCGACTTTTAAAAAGAGGTCTAGGGTAACGCCTGCCTGGCGTGCGGCGTCGTCCAGCCTGGATGGAATCTCAACGTCATCCGTGATGAGGGCCAGGCGTTCACAGTCGCTTGCGATTTGAATCGCCTCGTCGAACTTACCCGGCTCGATCGGCACGGCGTAGGTTATGTCCTTGAAGCCGTGGGCCGAGAAAGCGCGTGCTTCCGCCAGGGTCGAGACCGTCAGCGCGCCGCCGTGCCCGTCTGTCTGTATGCGCGCCACCTCGACGCACTTGTGCGTTTTGACGTGCGGTCGTAGTCTTACTCCGTAATCGTCCGCGCGCTTTCGCATTCGCTCGGCGTTTTGTCTGACGCGCTCTACATCCAGCAGCAGTGCGGGGGTCTTCGATTCATAAAGGCTCGTCATAATCGTTACGGGTCTCCCGGTGTGTGTATCGTCTGCCTTAGGCTGACTGTTAACGCCCGGTCATTATCTGATTTAAGACCTCAATCAAAGATATGGTTGAGAGCGGCCGAGACGTGCGGCTTGACACGGCCTCGCGGGCGCGCATAGAGTCGCATACGTGTTATATCATTACCGCCGAGAATCGCAACAACGGCCTCAGAAGCGTTCGGGAAGCCTGGCCGTTCGATCTAAAGACCATCTCGATACGCCGTTTAATCCTTCTCTTTCCCCGGAGTAAAGACTGATGCCTGAAGAGCAGAGAACAGCAAGCAATTCGCAGACCTTCGTGGCCGATGCCGACGATTTTTCATTCGAGACGGTCGAACAGGAGAACGGTCAGGCGACCGTGATCCGTTTTCGCCTCGAAGACCCGCGTTACCAGGCCGGAGATGTCCTGCTTGTCCTTTCGGGGAGCGACATACATTTTCACGGCATGATCGGCAGCCTGGCCGACGGGTGGGCCACGGCTGCGGATCGTCGCGGCTCGTTGCTGCCAGCGACGGTTCAATAGCTCGTCACGGAAAATCCTTCTCCTCGGTCAGGCACGATAGTGCCGGGCGCACGAAGCGCGCCGCTTAACTTTCCGCTGCGAGGCGGGCTTCCCCCTGGTCGAAGGCGATTGCGCAAAGGGAGAGTGGCCCATGTCGGAAACACTGAGAGGCAAAGCATCCCTACCATTCAGATTGTCACTGCCGGATGCTTCCGGCGACGAAGCTGTGCTCGAAGGCCGCACGCGCGACATGAGGGCCACCGGATTGTCGCTCGTCGTCCCTGACATTCGCGTGGGCGGCCGCTTGATAGTCTCCGAAGATAGCATGCTGCGCGTCTTGCTTGAGCTTCCGACGGGGCCTATAGAGATGCAGGTGGTTCCGGTCAGGTGCGAGCCGCTGGACGAAAAAGAGCCGGGGCGGGGTTATCTGATTGGCTCGCGTATCACGGAGATCAGTGACGCCGACTGCGTCAGCTTCGTCAAATACCTGCGCACGCTCCGTTGACGAAAGTGGCCCTGGCCAGAGCCGGTTGCGGGCGGCCGTCGCCTCCCGCCCGACGCGCTTGTCCCGGCGGGCGGGAGGCTGCGAAATTCAAAAGATTGATCGTGCGCTGCCGGGCCGGAAATGTTATTCTTACGAGCCATAGCGATCAGGGAAACGGCGGGCGGGCGCGTTTTCTCTCTCCGGGCAGTATGCGACGCGCGCCGCCCTTGCCGTTGATCTGCTGGCTAAAAGACCTTCCCCGGTGATTCTCTCTCGAATTTGCGGAGGTTCACATGAGACGCTATCTCTGTCTGGTGTTTTCCCTTCTCCTACTCTTCGTCGCCGCAACGGCGCAAGCGCAGCAGGATGAGCTTCTTTCTGCGAAGGACTTGGTTAAGCGCGGCATCTCGCGTTTCAGCAAAGGCGACATAGACGGAGCCATCGCGGCTCACAACAGGGCCCTTGAGCTTGACCCGCGACTGGCCGAGGCCCACTTCAATCGCGGCAAGGCGC
>DASQYE010000387.1:0-17623 GCA_035639355.1 Pyrinomonadaceae bacterium | reverse complement strand
AAAACTCTCTCTTGAGCCACGACCTGTTTGAATGCCTCTACGCGCGCGCGGCGCTCGTCACGGACATAGAGCTGCTGGACGATTACCCTGCTCACTACGACACGTTCGCGCAGCGCCAGCACCGCTGGACGCGCGGCGACTGGCAGATAGCGCGCTGGATCTTTCCGCGCGTGCCCGACGCCGAAGGCCGCCTCAGACGCAACCGTCTTCCCCTCATTGCGCGCTGGAAGATATTCGACAACCTGCGGCGCAGCCTCGTCGCGCCGAGCATTATCCTGTGGCTCGTTTTTGCCTGGACGCTCCTGCCCGGTTCGCCCGCCTTGTGGTCGCTCTTCATTCTATTCGTACTCGCCTTCCCCGTGTACGCGCACGCGACGACGAGCCTTCTTTTGCACCCGCGCGGCGTTCCGTGGGCGAGCCACTTCTGGAGCGTTTGGGGCGACTTGCGCATCAACACCGCGCAGCTGGCGCTCTCCGTCACTTTCCTGGCGCATCAATCTTACCTGATGGCCGACGCCATCACGCGCACGCTCTATCGCAAGCTCATCTCCCATCGTCGCCTGCTGGAATGGACGACGGCCGCGCAGGCCGAGCAGGGAAGTAAGCACGATCTCGCTTACGTCTTTCGCTTCATGTGGCCGGCGTGGGTTATAGTCGCCGCCACAGGCGCGCTCGTCATCACGTTTCGCCCCGGCTTCATTCTAGTGGCGTGGCCGCTGCTGGGGGCGTGGGCGCTCTCGCCGCTGGTCGCCTACTGGGTCAGCCGTCGGGGCGCGGACGAGCGCAAGGAGCTGTCTGCGACCGAGGCGCAGGAGGCGCGCGAGCTTGCGCGCCGGACGTGGCGCTTCTTTGAGGAGTTCGTCGGCCAGGAAGATCAATGGCTTCCGCCCGACAATTATCAGGAAGACCCGCGTGCGGTCGTCGCGCACCGCACTTCGCCGACCAACATCGGCCTGCTATTGCTCTCGACCGTCGCTGCCTACGACCTCGGGTACGTGGCGACGCTGGAACTGGTTGAGCGTCTGGAGCTGACTTTCCAGACGCTGGACAAGCTGCCGAAGTTTCAAGGCCACTTCTTCAACTGGTACGACACGCGGACGCTCGAACCGCTCTCGCCGCCCTACATCTCTACGGTTGACAGCGGAAACCTGGCGGGCCACCTGCTGGCCCTCAAGCAAGCGTGCCTTGAGATATACGACCGACCGCTCTACGGCGCGCACACCCTGGCCGGGCTCTCAGACACCATCGACCTGATGCGGCACGAAGCGTCGCGCCTGGGCGCTGTCCGCCAGCGCACCGAAGTCGTCACCATCAAGCAGCTGCGCGAAGAGACCGAAGCTTGCGCCCGTCTGGTCGCCACGAGCGCCCCCGAAACCTTGACGGAGTGGTCGGCGCTCTTCTCCTCTCTCATGCAGCACGTCGCGGAAATAGACGACATCGTGGCCGCACTGGCCCACGAGCACGGCCACGAGAATTTTACGGAGCTGCGTTTCTGGATCGGCTCGCTCTCGCGTCAGGCGCAGGCCTGCCAGCGCGACATGCGCATCCTCGCCCCGCGCGAATCCAACGCGCTGCGCGCGCACCTTGATCGCCTTGTCAAAGTGTTTCCGGGCGAGGCCGCAACGCGTCTCTACGACAATGCCCGCGCGCTGGAAACGGCGGCCGGCATCTCCGAGATGGCCGAACAATACGAGGCGGCGCTGGTCAACCTGGCCGCGCTGCGGGGCGAGGTCGAAGCGCGCCATAAGGACAGCAGCGGCAGCCTCTTGACGGATGACGCCGGGGGCGCTGACGCGGCGGCGATCGCGGCGCTGGAAAAGAGCCTTGAGGACGGGGCGCGCTCCGCAAAGAACCTGCTGGCGCGTTTGAGCAAGCTGGCGGGCGCGTGCGACCAGATATTCGAGGAGATGGATTTTAAGTTCCTGCTGGACGAAGAGCGCAAGGTATTCGTCATCGGCTACAACGTCTCGGCCGGGAGGGCAGATAATTCCTATTACGACCTGCTGGCGTCGGAATCTCGCCTGGCGAGTTTCGTCGCCATCGCCAAGGGCGATGCGCCGCAGGAGCATTGGTTTCACCTGGGCCGTCAATTGACGCCCGTGAACGGGAGCCGCGCGCTCATCTCCTGGACGGCGACGATGTTTGAATACCTGATGCCGCTGCTGGTGATGCGCAGCTACGAGAATACATTGCTGGATCAAACGCACAGGGCCGTGGTCTGGCGGCAGACGGAATACGGCGAGGAGCGCGGCGTTCCCTGGGGCATCAGTGAAGCCGCCTACAACGCGCGCGACCTGCACTTCAATTACCAGTACGGGCCGTTCGGCGTGCCCGGCCTCGGTCTCAAGCGCGGGCTTTCCGAAGACCTCGTCGTCGCCCCTTACGCGACGATGCTCGCGCTGATGGTCGCGCCCCATCGCGCCATAGATAACCTGCGGCGTCTCAAGCGTGAGGGCGCGCTCGGGCGCTACGGCTTCTACGAATCTATAGACTATACGGCGGAGCGTCTTCCGCAGGATCAAAAGCGCGCGCTGATTCGCGCCTTCATGGCCCACCACCAGGGCATGAGTCTCGTCGCGCTCGACAACGCGATCAACCGGGATGTGATGCAGCGCCGCTTTCACGACGAGCCGGCCGTGCAGGCGACCGAGTTGCTCTTGCAGGAGCGCATCCCGCGCGGTGTTGAGGCGGCTCACCCGCGCGCCGAAGAGGTCTTATCTGGAAGAGTAGTGCGCACGCTGACGGGGCTGGTGACACGCCTCTACGACTCGGCCGATCTGCCTACGCCGCGCACGCAACTGCTATCGAACGGCAACTACTCCGTGATGGTGACGAGCGCCGGGGCTGGCTATTCCGTGTGCGGCGCGGTCGCCGTGACGCGCTGGCGCGAGGACGTGACGCGCGATCATTACGGCTCGTTCTGTTACCTGAGAGATGTCCGCAGCGGCGCGGTCTGGTCGGCCGGTTATCAACCGACCGCGCAGCACCCGCGCACCTACAAGGTATCCTTCTCTGAAGACAAGGTGGATTTCTGGCGCGTGGACGCGGGCGTGGCGACCCACACGGAGATCATCGTCTCGCCCGAAGACGATGCGGAGGTGCGGCGCATCTCTCTGACAAACAGGTCGTCGCGCGTGCGCGAGATAGAGCTGACGAGCTACGCGGAGGTGGTGATCGCGCCGCCGGCGGCCGACGCCGCGCACCCGGCCTTCAGCAACCTTTTCATCGAGACGGAATTCATAGCGGCGGAGAACGCGCTGCTCGCGCGCCGCCGCCCGCGTTCCAGCAAGGACGAGCCCATCTACGCCCTGCACGTAATCGTGAGCGAGGGCGGAGAGCGCGTCGGCGCGGTGCAGTACGAGACAGACCGCAGCCGCTTTCTGGGGCGCGGGCATACGACGGCCGACCCCCTGGCGGTCGTCGAGGAGCGCCCGCTCTCGAACACCGTGGGGGCGGTACTCGATCCGGTCTTTAGTTTGCGCCAGCGCGTGCGACTGCAACCCAACCAGACGGCGCGCGTCTCCTTCACGACCGCCGTCGCGCGCTCGCGCGAAGAAGCATTGATGCTCGCAGACAAGTATCACGACCCGTCGATCTTCGAGCGCGAGGCGCGTCTGGCCTGGACGCAATCGCAGGTCGAGATGCGCCATCACAACGTCGATGCGGAGGAGGCGCACCTCTTTCAGCGCCTCGCCGGGCGCGTGATCTATTCCGACCCGAGTTTGCGCCCGCGCCCGCACGTGCTCGCGATGAACACCAAGGCGCAGTCCAGCCTCTGGCCTTACGGCATCAGCGGCGACCTGCCCATCGTCATCGTGCGCATCAGCAGCTCGGAAGACATCAACACCGTGCGGCAGATGCTGCGTGGCCATGAATACCTGCGCCTCAAGGGCCTGGCGATCGATCTCGTCATCCTCAACGAGCACCCGCCGAGCTACGTGCAGGCGCTTCAGGACGAGCTGCTGGCGTTGGTTCGCGCGAGCGGTTCGGCGGCGTTGCAGGACAAGCCGGGCGGCGTATACCTTCGCCGCTCTGAGCAGATGCCGGAAGCTGACAGAATTCTGCTGCACGCCGTTGCGCGCGTGGTCGTCGTGCCCGAGCGCGGCGAGCTTGAAGAGCAGCTCGTCAGGCGGATGCCGGAAGAGCCTCTGCCGCCCCCCTTCGTTGCTCGCACCCCTTCCAGGACTTACCCGGAGACGACCGTCTCCACGCCCGAACTCATGTTCTTCAACGGTCTCGGCGGCTTTCATCAGGGCGGGCGCGAATACGTGACCGTCTTGCGCGACGCGCAATGGACGCCCGCGCCCTGGGCCAACATCGTAGCCAACGAGCACGACTTCGGCTTTCAGGTGACGGAGGCGGGCGGCGGCTACACCTGGGCGGCAAACAGCCGGGAGAATCGGCTCACGCCCTGGTCAAACGACGCCGTCAGCGACACCGTTGGCGAGGCCATCTACCTGCGCGACGAAGAGACGGGCAAGGTCTGGACGACGACGCCACTCCCTGTGCGCGAAGAGGAGCCTTACGTGATACGTCACGGGCAGGGCTACACGGTCTTCGAGCACATGAGCCACGGCATCTCGCAGGAGCTTTTAATGTTCGTCCCCGTCGATGCGCCCGTGAAGATTTCTGTCCTGCGCCTGCGCAATCGCACGGATCGCAGGCGGCGGCTCTCCGTCACTAGCTACAGCGAGCTGGTGCTGGGCGTCGAGCGCGGGCGTTCGGCCCCCTACATCATCACGGAGGTAGATGAGAAGAGCGGGGCGATCCTTGCGCGAAACCCCTACAACAACGAGTTCGCGCACCGCGTCGCCTTCGCCGCGACGAGCGCCGAAGAGAGCACCGTGACCTGCGACCGCAAAGAATTCCTGGGGCGCAACCGCAGCGCCGCGCGCCCGGCAGCCCTGCGCCGCGCCCATCTTTCGGGACGCGCCGGAGCGGGCTTCGACCCCTGCGCGGCGATTCAAGCCACCGTAGAGCTTGCGCCGGGCGAAGCGCGCGAGATCGTCTTTCTGCTCGGCGAGGCAGACACGCGTGCGGAAGCGCTCGAAATAGTGGCGCGCTACGATCGGCCGCAGGCCACTAGCGAAGCGTTCGAGAGCGTGCTCTCGCACTGGGATCGCGTGCTCGATACGGTCGAAGTCCGAACGCCGGAGGCGGCGATGGATACGATACTCAATCGCTGGCTGCCCTATCAGACGCTCTCCTGTCGCGTGCTGGCGCGCTCTGCCTTTTACCAGTCGGGCGGCGCTTACGGCTTCCGCGATCAATTGCAAGACGTGATGGCGCTCGTCTACGCTCGGGCCGACATCGCGCGCGCGCAAATAGTTCGCGCCGCCCGTCATCAATTCAAGGAGGGCGACGTGCAGCACTGGTGGCATCCGCCGACCGATAGGGGAGTGCGCACCAGATTCTCGGACGACCTCCTGTGGCTGCCCTACGTCACAAGCTTCTACATAAGAGCGACCGGCGACGCTCAAGTGCTCGACGAGGCGATCCCCTTCCTGGAAGCGCCGCTGCTGGGGGCCGGCGAGGACGAGTCCTACACGCAGCCCGTCGTTTCAGGCGAGAGCGCGAGCCTTTACGAGCACTGCGCGCGTGCGCTCGACCGCAGCCTCGGCCTGGGGCCCCACGGGCTTCCCCTTATGGGCTCAGGCGATTGGAACGACGGGATGAACCGCGTCGGGAATAAGGGTCAGGGAGAGAGCATCTGGGTCGGCTGGTTTCTTCATAATACGCTCGAATGGTTCGCGCCCTTCTGCGAGGAGCGCGGGGACGGGGAGCGCGCCGCACGCTACCGCGAGCACATAGGGAAGTTGAAGAAGGCGCTCGAAGCCGAAGGTTGGGACGGCGACTGGTACCGCCGCGCATATTTCGACGACGGCACACCCTTGGGCTCCGTTCAGAACGAGGAATGTCGCATTGATTCGATCGCGCAATCGTGGGGCGTAATCTCTGCGGCGGCCGATCACCACCGCGCAGTGCGCGCGATGGCTGCCGTCGAAGAGTACCTGATTCGTCGCGGCGACGGGCTGGTGATTCTGTTTACGCCGCCCTTCGACCACAGCGCGCTCGATCCGGGCTACATCAAGGGCTACGTGCCGGGCGTGCGCGAGAACGGCGGGCAATACACGCACGCCGCGCTGTGGACGCTGATCGCCTACGCCTTGCTCGGCGACGGCGACCGGGCGGGCGAGTTGTTCGCGCTCTTGAATCCGATCAACCACGCCTCGACGCGCGCAGGGCTTCACAAGTACAAGGTAGAGCCCTACGTCGCCGCCGCAGATATTTACGCCGTGCCGCCGCACACGGGCCGGGGCGGCTGGACGTGGTATACGGGCTCTGCGAGTTGGATGTACCGCGCCGGTCTGGAATTCATACTAGGGTTCCAGCTGCGCGGGCAACGGCTTGTCATAGACCCCTGCATCCCGCCCGGCTGGCGCGACTACGAGATAAACTATCGCCACGGCTCCGCGCGCTACTCGATCAAGGTCGAAAACCCGCACGGCGTAAGTCGCGGCATCGCAAGCGTCGAAGTTGACGGCGAGCTTCAACCCACAGACGACATCCCCCTCAAAGACGACGGCGCACGTCACACCGTCCGCATCATTCTCGGCACGCGGCCAACACCCGCACCCGACGAAAGTCGCGGCGCTGAGACTGCACAGGCATCCTAAAATGCAGTAGTATCTAGATTGCTTGAACCGGCACGAATACCTCATGGCCGATTCTATTCACCGGCGAAGGAAACAGACGCAGATGCCAGCCAAGAGACCTGAAGAAATCCCACCCGGCTTCAAACTCCGACATAGGCTTTATGCACGCGAGGACATCATCACTCGCATTGCATGGTCGCCGGACGGAAAGAGGCTTGCTTCCGGGAGTGATGGTGGTGTTGTTCGGTTGTGGGATGCTGAAAACGGTCAACCGCTTCAAACGCTCGTATGGCATTCCAATTGGGTTGTATGCGTGGCATGGTCGCCGGACGGAAAGAGGCTTGCTTCCGGGGATGATGATTGTGTTGTTCGGTTGTGGGATGCTGAATACGGGCAAATGCTTCAAACGCTTCGAGGACACTCCGAGGAAGTTAACAGTGTGGCGTGGTCGCCGGATGGAAGGATGCTTGCTTCCGGTGGTAATGATAATGCCATTCAGCTATGGGATGCCGAAAATGGGCAGATTCTTAAAACGCTAAAAGGGCATTCTTTGGTCGCGGATATGGCATGGTCGCCGGACGGAAAGAGGCTTGCTTCCGGGGGTCGGGATGCTGTTCTGCTGTGGGATGCTGAAAATGGCCGACTGCTTCAAAAGCTTCAAGAACAATCCGGGGCGGTCTACAGTGTTGTGTGGTCGCCGGGTGGAAGGATGCTTGCTTCCGGGAGTGATGGTGGTGCTATTCAGTTATGGGATGCTGAAAATGGGCAGCTTATGACCATCCTTGAAGGCCATACCTCAATAGTCAAGAGCCTCTCCTTTTCTTTTGATAGCCGTTTACTCGCTTCAAAGGCTGAATCCGTTCGGCTCTGGCGCTGTGATACATGGGAGAATGTAGCGAAACTTAGTGAGCCATCTTCTGATGAAGACTGGCCTCCCGGCATAGCCTTTCATCCGACTGCGCCTGTTCTGGCGACGCTTGGCGAAAGAGACATGGTCATTCGCATCTGGGAGCTGGATTTTGATCTCATCCTCGGCGCTGCTCCCGTTAGTGAGTCTGTTCATTACACGACGGCGAAGATTGCGCTGGTCGGCGATAGCGGTGTTGGTAAGACGGGGTTGGGATGGCGGCTGGCGCACGGGGAGTTCAAAGAGCATCCTTCGACGCACGGGCAGCAGTTCTGGGTGATAGATGAGCTTAGCACGACGCGCGCCGACGGGACGGAATGCGAGGCGGTGCTCTGGGATTTGGCGGGGCAGCCGGACTATCGTCTCGTTCACGCGCTCTTTCTGGATGATGTTGATCTGGCGCTGGTGCTCTTTGACCCGGCCAACCGCCATGAGCCTTTGAAGGGCGTGGAATACTGGCTTAAGCAACTCTCGCGCAAAGCAAAGGAGCGCCACATCATCCTTGTGGGCGCGCGTGCTGACAGGGGGACGCCGACGCTGACCGAGGAGGAGCTATCGGATTTCTGCAAGCAGTGCGAGGTGGATGGCGGGTACATCGGCACGAGCGCGATGTCGGGCGAGGGTTTGCCGGAATTGATGGAGCGTGTGAGGGCTGCGATTGATTGGAACGCCATGACCGCGACGGTGACGACCGTTACCTTCAAGCGTATCAAGGAATATGTGCTGGCGTTGAAGGAGGACAGCGGACGCAAGGGCGTGCTGGTCAGCCCGGCGGAGTTGCGTGCGCGCCTGGAAAAAACGGATTCGGGATGGGAGTTCACGGATGCCGAGATGATGACGGCGGTCAGGCATCTGGCGAATCACGGCTACGTGGCGATCTTGCGCGGCTCGTCCGGCGAAGAGACTATCTTGCTCGTGCCGGACTTGCTTGCAAACCTCGCCGCGTCGCTTGTGCTGGAAGCGCGCCGCAATCCGAAAGGGCTGGGCGCGTTGGACGAAGCGCGCGTGCTGCGCGGCGAGCACGAGTTTCCGGAGTTTGCCACTTTGGAGAAGCGCGAGCAGGATGTGCTCTTGGATGCCGCGCTCGTGCTCTTTCTGGAACACAACATGTGCTTCCGCGAGACGCTTGGCGAACAGACGTTCCTAATCTTTCCGGCGCTGATTAACCAGAAGCGTCCCGCGCTCGTGGACATGGAGACGGTGGATGATGTCTCGTACCGCGTGAGCGGGCCGGTCGAGAATGTCTACGCGGCGCTGGTGGTTCAACTGGGCTACACGAACACTTTCACGCGCACGAACCAGTGGCAGAACCAGGCGGAGTACGAGACGGCGCGCGCAGATGTCTGTGGCTTTCGACAGGTCGAAGAGCGCGAGGGCGAGATTGAGCTGGTGCTTTACCACGCCAGGGAGAAGCCGGGCGCGCGCCTGCTCTTCCAGGGGCTTTTTGAGGAATTCCTGCGCGGGCGTGATGTCACGGTCACGAAGTACCCGCCCGTGGTCTGCCCCAAGTGCAGTTACCATCAACAGCGCAGCGAGGTCGTGAAACGAATCAGCGAGGGAAAGGGCTTTCTCTTCTGCGGTGAATGCGGTAAGAGAATTACTCTACCGAAAGAGGGAGAGGCCGTCGCGCTGAGCGGCACAGAGCGCGAGAAACTCGGTCAAGAGCAAGCGCACACACGGCTGAGAACAGCCTTCGAGGCGGCGCTGGTGCGTATCAAAGGCTTCGCGCGCGATCAGGGCAAACGAGCGCCGGGTTGTTTTATCAGCTATGCGTGGGGAGATGCTGAACAGGAGCGATGGGTGCGGGGGCTTGCAACGGATATACAAAAGGCTGATGTCGAAGTCGTCCTCGACCGGACGGACAACGCGCACATCGGGGCGAACGTGGCCCGCTTCATCAGCCGCATACCGGAGACCGAATTTATAGTGGTCGTCGGGACGCCGCTCTATCGCAGGAAATACGAGAATAAGCTTTCATCTACGGGAAGCATCGTCGCGGCGGAAGTCGATCTGATCCAACAACGGCTCACGGCGACCGAAGATGAGAAGAACACTGTCTTGCCTCTATTGCTCGAAGGGACTGAACGGAACTCTCTACCTCCGCTGCTGCGCGGACGTATCTATGCCGATTTCAGGCAGGAGACGCTATACTTCGCCAGCCTCTTCGACTTGATTATAACGCTCTACCAGATTCCTTTTGACCATCCTGCCGTAAATGATTTGCGCGAAGCGATGCGCGGGGAGTCCGGTAGATTCAAATAGCCGCCCCTCGGAAAGCATGGTCTCCGGCTCAATCTGCTTTAATCAGCGTTCAGCAGAGCCGGTGCACTCGCAGGTGGGCGCATATAATTTAGCCGCCGCTCAACTCAGCTCATAATATGTCTAATGGGCCTCCGAGCTTTCGACCCGGCCGTTGATGATGGTGGTCGTGCAGTGCGTCGTGTACTCGAAGGGGTCGCCGTCGTAGAGCGCCAGGTCAGCGTCCTTTCCCGCTTCGAGCGAGCCGACGCGATTATTGATGCCGAGCAGGCGGGCGGCGTCGATAGTGATGATCGAGAGGGCTTCGTCGAATGTGAGGCCGTTGGCGGCCGCTATGGCGGCCTCGAAAAGTACGACGCGCGTTTTCGGCACGTAGTTCTCGAAGCCGCTTTGCAGGGCCAGCGCGACGCCCGCCTTGCGCAGGGTGGCGGCCGTCTCCATGCTCAGGTTTTCCGTCTCTCCGGCGGCGCGCGTCATCGTCGGGTGAATAATAACGGGCACGCCCGCCGCTTTGATCTGCTCGACTACGAGGTAGGCTTCGGCCGCGCCGTCCAGGATGACGCGAATGTTGAACTCCTTGGCGAGCCGCAGGACGGCGATGATGTTATGCGCGCGATGAACGGTGACGAGCAGCGGCAGTTCGCCCTTCAGGACGCGCGCGAGTGCTTCGGCGCGCAGGTCGCGGCTGCCCTTCTCACCCTCCTTCGCGCTCGCACGCTTGCGTTCGTACTCCTGCGCCTTCAAAAGCTCCGCACGTAGAAGCGCAATCTCCTTTGAGTGTGTGCCGGGAGAACGTCCCGAAGGAGCGAGCCCGGACTCGCCTATGGAGGCTGCGATCATCGCCGTCTGAGTGATGGTCGCCTGCTCCACCTCGCCGCCCAGGGTCTTGACGATCATGGTCTGGCCGGAGACGAGAGAGCCCGGCCCGTGGCCCGTATGGACGGTCGTGACGCCCAAGCCGCGCAGCCATTCGATAAGACGGTCACGCCCGTTGTAAGCGTCAACGGCGCGCAGCTCCGGCTGTATGGGCGCGGAGCGTTCGAGCTGCATCTGGTCGTGCGGCTGGTTGAGGTAGCCAGAGAGGCCAACGACCGAATGCGCGTCTATGAGTCCGGGCGTGACGACGCGCGCCGTGATGGTCTTGTAGCCGGAGGGAATCGTCACGGCCGATGAAGGGCCGACGCGCTCTATCTTGCCGTCTCTGATGAGCACTACGCCGTCGCGTATCGCTGGGCCGCTCATCGTATAGACGGTCTCGCCGCGAACGGCTACACCCTGGGCCAATGCGCACGTCGCAGACGCGATGATGACGAGCAGCGAGGGGAGACAGCGGCGTCTCATCAAGTCGAGGACGTAATTTATAGAGTTCATCACTGGCTCTCCTCCTCGCCGCGCTCAATCTCGTCCGTGTCGAGCAGCTGCCCGCGTCCGACGCCTTGGCCGCCCGTCGCATAGAGGCGATCGTCCGGGTTCGAGCGGTCGAAGACCTTTACGCCCTCGACGTAGGTTTCCAGCACGTGCGTATACACGCTCAAGGGGTCGCCCGAGAGGATTATGAAGTCTGCGTCCTTGCCTGCTGCGAGCGAGCCTGTGCGGTCTTGCAGGTCAAGCATCTGCGCGCCCGCCATGGTCATCGCGTAGAGCGCCCGCTCGCGCGGCATCCCTGCGCGCACCGAAAGAGCGGCCGCCCGCAGGAAGAGACGCGAGTCCGTGATGTAATCGTCCGTGTTAAAGCCTACGAGCACCCCGCCACGGTCAAGCATCAGCCCGTTGCCGAAAGTCACGTCCACGGTTTCGAGCTTTCCGCCCGGAGCATCGATCACCGTAATGGACGCGGGCGCTTTGGCCTGCGCGATCTCGCCCGCGACCTTCCACCCCTCCGTGACGTGGTGCAGCACGATGCGGAAACCGAACTCACGGGCTAGCCTGAGCGCCGTCAGGATGTCATCGTGGCGATGCGTGTGAAAGTGAACCGTGCGGCGGCCTTCCAAGACTTCGACGAGCCCCTCCATCGCCAGGTCGCGCGCGGGCATCTTCGATTGATCGCCCTTTGCGAGGCGAATCTTCTCACGATACTCCTGGGCCTTGACCAGCTGCTCGCGCATGAGGGCGGCGCTTTTGGCGCGCGTGCCCGGAAAAGGGCCGCTCGAATCGGCGCGCAGAGAGTTTGTGCCGTTCGCCATCTTCATGCCGCCCGCGATGCGGCCCTGCGCGTCCTTGATAAGGAGGTCATCGACAACGCGGCCCTGTCTCAGCTTGAGATAGAGCGTCTGCCCGCTCAGTAGATGGCCCGAGCCGGGCATCACGTTGACGGTCGTGATGCCGCCCGCACGAGCGCGCTTCAAGCTGTTGTCGCGAACATCAATCGAATCCAGTATACGCACGTCGGGCTGAATGGGCGCGGAATTGTCGCCGCCCGACCCGCCGCCGATGTGGCTGTGCGAATCGACGAGTCCGGGCATGATGACCTTGCCCGACACATCTATGGTCTGCGCGTCCGAAGGAATCTCTGTCGCGCCCCTTGCGCCGACGGCGACTATTTTGCCGCCCCGGATGACGAGCACGCCGTCCTGAATCGAGGGGCCGCTGATGGGAATGATGGTCGCGCCCGTATATGCCTGCGGTTTGTCCTGCGCGCGAACGGCCGACGGAGCAGCCGTCGCGCACAGGAGCAGCGCAAAGGCCAGGGCGATAACAGGTTTCATCTTCTTTTCCTCAGAGATAGAGACAGGCAGAGAGCCACCGTACAGATTACTGATCTGCTGTCCACGCTTTTTACGATCTACAAAGGTATTGGACAGACACGGGCTGCGGTCGAGCATCAACGATTGATGGCGCGCATGGCCGCCTCTGGATAACGCGAGCCGGCGGCGCCCGGTTGCGCCGCCCTGTTGATTCGCGCCAGTTCGTCCGCGCTTAATTCGATCTCCACGGCCGACAGGTTCTCTTCCAGGTACTTGCGCCGCTTGGTTCCGGGGATGGGCACGACATCCGAGCCTTGCGCGAGCACCCAGGCGAGCGCAAGCTGCGCGGGCTGACAACGCTTCTCCGCTGCTATCTCACGTATGCGCTCGACCAGTTGTAGATTATGCTCAAGGTTGTCGCCCTGAAAGCGCGGGAAATCGCGCCGCCGGTCATCCTCGGAAAGACTTTCCGGGCCTTTGATCTGTCCGGTCAGGAATCCTCTGCCGAGCGGACTGTAGGCGACGAAACCTATCCCAAGCTCGCGGCAGACGGGTAAGATTTCAGCCTCAACGTCACGCGACCAGAGGCTATATTCGCTCTGTAGCGCCGCGATCGGATGCACGCTGCTGGCGCGGCGTATGGTCTCCGCCCCGGCTTCCGAGAGGCCCAGGTGGCGTACCTTTCCCTCAGAGACCAGTTGGGCCATCGCCCCCACGGTCTCTTCGATCGGGACTTTATCGTCTACGCGGTGCTGGTAATATAGATCGATCACGTCCGTGTTGAGCCGGCGCAGCGACGCCTCGCATGCCGAGCGAACATAAGCCGGGCTGCCGTCTATCCCCAGGAACTCTCCCGCGGGGCCGCGCACGTTGCCGAACTTGGTCGCCAGCACGACCCCTTCGCGCCGCCCGGCGATGGCTCGTCCGACCAGCTCTTCATTGTGGCCCACGCCGTACATGTCCGCCGTATCCAGAAAGTTGACGCCCAGCTCCATCGCCCTGTGAATCGTCGCTATGGATTCATCGTCATTGCGCTCGCCGTAGAACTCGGACATACCCATGCAGCCCAGCCCGAGCGCCGAGACCGTCAACCCGCTTTGGCCCAACTCACGCATCTTCATCTCGCTCTCCCTAGCCTCCCTTTTCCTCTCTTCATACCATTGTTAAGGCTCTACGCTCAACGCACGCCTCGCGCTCATCCTTCTTTTCGAGGATGGATAGACGGGGCGGAACCGGACGTAGGCTTAATCTATGGCGCGTCCGGCCGTTCAGCCCTTCACCGACGCTTCCGCCAGGATTCTCTTGAGCGTGACCAGTACGCCCAGATGATAAGCGTTATGGTCGGCGACCAGCAACGCCTCGCGCAAGATCGTCTGGCCCTCGCCATGAGCGATAGGGGCGAACAGGTCTGTCGAGGGGTCTTCGACCAATTCCTCCATCGCCTTTAGATCGGCGCGGAAAGACTCTACGCTCGCGCCCCAGGCTTCCCAGTCCGCGCGCGCGTCCCCCGAGGGCCAGTAGCCTTCGGGCCAGGGCGGCGAGACGTGCCGCGCATCCCGGCTGAACATTAGAATGTCCCACTGAGCGATACGCATGTGCTCCAGGACTTGCCAGGGCGTATAGGGGACGTGCTCAGCCTTTCGGTTTATCACGTCGGCCGGAAAATCCTTTACGACTGTATCGAAGTCAACGTGCGCGCCTCGGCCCCGGAGCAAGTAGAGCAGGTGCTGGCGCAATGCCTTGTCCGTATCCATAGTCAGTGCTTCCTCGCAATTCATGATTTGAGCCGTCCCCAGTATGCGGGCGAGAGACGATGCCCTCAATGTTACACGATAATGAGCGGAATCCTATTTGGATTCAGTCAAAACGAGCGCGGCGGAGGATTATAAGAGGGAGGAGGAGGTCAGGCTACTTCATAGATCGGATACTCAAAAGAACCGCCGCGCGCAGCTAAGAGGAATAGGCGCGCTCTCTGAGCGCTTCCGTACAGACGAACGATGTATTATTATTGGTAGCAGTTAGGCAGCACGAAGGAAATGAGCCTGAGCCCGAGCGCCGTGAGCTGGCCTCGCTTAATCGCAGTATCTCACGCCGGTCGCGTTTCATCACAAACGTCTTAAACCCGATTTGACCCTTCAAAACTTGAGGCGCACTATGCTTAACACCCCCTCCCGCATCCTGTTCATTGACGATCATGCGGACACTTGCTACATGGTCAAGGCCTGGCTCGGCCTAGCTAACTACGAAGTCGCCACGGCGCAAAGCATGGCGCGCGGCTTACAGTTGGCGCGGAGCGAGCCTTTTGACCTCTACCTGCTCGATACAAGGCTGCCCGATGGAAGCGGCAGAGAGCTGTGCGAGAAGATTCGGGAGTTCGACCGCACGACGCCGATCATCTTCTATTCGGGAGACGCGCCGGATCAGCTAGACTCCGCCTTGGAATGCGGCGCACAGGATTACGTCATGAAGCCGGAGCTGGATGGCTTGCAAAAGGCCATCTTTCGCGCGATGAACTCGATACGCGCCTGACCCGGCGTCCATTTGAAACCCTGCGAGGGCCGTCGCAGCGGGCGCGTTCGCGCTCTAGCTGATCTTCTCCCAGAGGGTAATCTCCTCGGCCCCTTCCAGCATCCCCTCGGTTCTCTCGTCAAACGCGAGCGAGTGCGCCGTTTCCAGGTGTTCCTCATAAATCTTCGCGGCTCATCCAGTTTTCGTAAAACATAAAGAGTGACGGGTCGTCGGCCGATTGGTGCAGGTCGTAGTTGATACAGCCCCTTTCGAGGCGCGACAGCTCGACCAGCGCGAGACATTCCCGCCTGACTTTCTCCTCCATACCCTTTACGGCTTTGACGCGCGCCACCACGCTCAACTGTTTCTTCATCTCTCTTCTTTTATCTCCCCCGCGCCTGCTCTCCCTTGAGCGTGAGGCAGGTGCTCGTGGCACGCGCCACCAGAGAGCCGTGCTCGTCCGTCACGTCACATTCGACGAGCCCGACCGTGCGCCCCTGCTTTACGACCCGGCCGACGGCGCGAAGCCTGGCCTTCCACACAGGCTTCAAGAAGTTTATCTTCAGCTCGAGCGTCGTGAAAGATTCGTCGTCGCCCAGAGCGGAGGCGTAGGCCATTCCCATCGCGGCGTCGGCGATGTCGCACAGGACTCCGCCATGAAGCGTCCCCATCGGATTGGCATGAGCCTCCGTGGCCTCGAATTCGACGACCGCTTCGCCGGGTCTAATGGAGGTGACTCGAAAGCCTATCAGACGCGCGATGGGCGGGGGCGGGATTTCACCGCGCAGCACCCTCTCTATCTGTTCGATCATCTTCGCCATAGCAGGTTTTCCTTTATCAAGCGGGAGAATAACAGGAAGCTCCCGCAGGCGGCGAGGGCTCTGAGAAAATATGGCCTGAGCCCCGTGAGGGGCGATAGAGTGTAGCCCACGACGTTAGTCGTGGGTAACGTGTTGATTAAAAGATCAAGCCCCGTGAGGGGCGAAAGACTATCAGGTTGAATTTCTTTCGCCCCCCACGGGGCTTGTTGCGCGTCACTGATGTGTTCCCACGGCTTGGGCCGTGGGCTAATTTCTATCGCCCCTCCGGGGCTTTTCCCTCACACTCTAAGAGACTGAAGCAATCTCAAAAGCCCTAATCAGGGCGCTCTATCATCTCTTCTTCTTCGGGCATGACCCACGTCTGGCCCGGCTCGCGCAAAGCGACGCGCCAGTGTTCCTCGCCGGCGGCCGCGAGTAGCCGCTCGATGGGCTCCGCGTCGGGCTCGCGGCTCAGGCGAAACGTCGAATGATGCATGGGCAGGATGAAGGTCGCGTCCATCTCTCGCCGCATGGCCCAGGACTGCTCCGGATTGGCGTGGGCGTAGATGTAGGGGTCGTAAGCGCCTATGGGCAGAATCGCCAGGTCTATCTTCAAGCGGGGGCGCAAGGCGGCGAAGGCGCGCGTGTATGCTGTGTCGCCGCCGAACACTACGGCGCGTCCATTCTTCGTCATCAGGAATCCGCCGTAGCCGCGATGCCTGTCCGTAAGCCGCCGCGCTCCCCAGTGATTGACCTCTATGGCCTCCACGCGCACGCCGTTCACCTCTACGCTCTGCCCCCAGTCAAGCTCGCTCGCACGCCGGAAACGGCGAACGAGGTCACGATTGCCGCGCTGCACGACCGCGTGAGCCGTGCGCGGCAACCTGCGCAGCGTCGGCAGGTCGCAGTGATCCATGTGCGAGTGCGAGATGAGTACGGCGTCCAAACGGGGAAGATCGCGGACTCCGAGCGCGGGCCTGACGATGCGGCGCGGCCCGACCGTCATCAGTCGCGCGACATTGACGCCGATGCGCGAGCGCAGGACCGGATCGGTCAAGAGCCACGTCCCGTAGAAGTTTATCAGCACCGTCGCGTGACCGAGCCAGGCCACGGTCAGGCGCTCGTCCGACCAGCGGTCGGGCGCTGGGCGATGCGGCGCGGGTGGAATGGATGTGCGCGACTCGCGGACACGCTCCGACAGAAAGCGGCGCGCGTGCTGGCGCGCAAAACGCGCATAAATTTTTAGATTTTCCGGTGTTACGCTCAACTAGGCGATTAGATGCCGGTCGAAGCGTCGAAGGTGCTTCGCCGAATCTTCACGAAAATCGAACGGGCGTGTCACCGCGCAAATGGTTTTTGAGGCTTAGCGCCTGCGCGCTCGCTCGCCGGGGGCGTGCGCCCGCTCGACCTCGTGTGATATTGTTTTTAGCTCTTCCCGCTCTATCCGGTAACATTTATGCGGAGGCGGCCCAGCAAGAGAGGCTCGCCCCAACGGAGATTCTATGCGCCCAACGATCCTGTTATTAACGCTTCTGGCGACGGCCCATCTATTATCGCCCACCCTGCGCGTCAGGGCACAGACGAGCGACGCCAACGAGACGACCCAGGCGCTCCATGCTCTCTTTGACGCCGAGTGGGAATACACCATGGAGCAGAATCCTACGTGGGCCTCGACCTTGGGCGACCGCCGCTGGAACGACCGCTGGGACGACGACAGTATGGAGGCGATTCTTAAACGGCGGGAACACACCATGCAGAGCTTGACGCGCCTCAACAGTATAGACCGCGCGAAGCTCTCGGCGGCCGATC
>DASQYE010000386.1:0-2333 GCA_035639355.1 Pyrinomonadaceae bacterium | reverse complement strand
CATAGAGCTGATCGCAGACCCTACGGCATCGCGCGAGGAATTCTTGCTCCGCCACGGCGGGCGCGCGCCGTCCTCGGCCGAGAAAATCCGCGCCCTCACTTTTCTGGAAATGCAGCGCAGCGCCATGCTGATGTACACGAGCTGCGGCTGGTTCTTCGCCGACATCTCCGGAATCGAAACGCAACAGGTCTTGAAGTATGCGGGCCGCGTGATGGATTTCCAGGAAGAGCTGGGCCTGCCCGTCACGAAGAGTCGCTTTCTTGAAATCCTGGCCGAGGCCAGGAGCAATATCGCAAAGCACGGGACGGGCGCGGACATTTACAGGCGCTTCGTCGAAAGCGTGCGGGTCACGCCCGAGCGCGTCGCCGCGCACCTGGGGATGAGCAGTCTGGTGGAGGACGAGACAGAGGACGCGGGCTTGTCGGCCTCGTACCGTTACCGCCGGAAAGATTTTCAGAAGCAGCAGCACGGGCGGCTCACGCTTAGCACGGAACGCCTGGAGCTGGAAGCCGTCGCCACGTCCAGGCGCTACGATTATCAGCTAGCGTCCATGCATTTCGGCGACGTTGATTTCTACTGCGTGTTAAAGCCTTTTCCCGGCGAGGAGTCGTTCAAGGCGTCGGCCTCCGCCCTCTGGTCACGGCTGCGCGCCGCGTCCTTGCCTTCAATCCTGCGCCTCGCACAGGAGCAGTTCGGGCCCGAAGAGTACGGGCTTGAGCACTTGCTGCCGGCCGGGCGCGAGCGCATCTCGGAAATACTGTTCGGGCAGATGGTCGAGCGCTTCTCGGAGGAGTACGCATTTCTATACAAGGCGAACCGGCGCAACATAGAGATGCTTCAGGAGGCGGGTTTCGAGCTGCCCAGGGAGCTGCGCGCGGCGGCCGAGTTCACCATCGGCCGCAGGTTTGAAGAAGAGATGCGCAAGCAGGGCCAGCAGTATGACGTGGCCGCTTATCGCAAGGCCATAGAGATCGCGGACGAGGTGGCCCAGCACGAATTGAGCATCGACCGCAAGTCCGTCCGCAGGACTTTCGAGGAACTGATAACGCGCGCCGTGCGCTTCGCCCTCTCGAACCCGTCGGCTGAGAACCTTCAACCGGCGCTCACGCTCGTCCAGCTCGCTCGCAAATTGAATCTGGAAGCCAACCTGGACGAGTCGCAGGAGGCCGTCTACGAAGCGCTGAAGGAGGGCCGCACAGCTTCCGCAGGGATGCGCGGGCTGGCCGAGGCGCTCGGGCTCGCGCCCGTACTCGTCGCGCCATCAGAATCGAACCCGGCGGCCGACGGGATGAACGCCTCCGGGGTTGAGGCCGCTTTGCGATGAGCGAGAAGAGACGGGGCGCAGAAACGAGGGGCGGCGCAAAGCGACGGGCCAAAAGCAGCGCCGCGTCAAGAAGCGCCGCGTCTACTGCAAGCGTGCCCGCCCCGCCCGCCGAAAGCGAGATCAGTTACCCGACCGTACCCGCGCATGAGTTGCGTCGCCTGCTCGGCTTCAAGCATCCAGACCCACATTCAGTCCTTGGCGTTCATCCATCTAGGGAGGGCGCGATAGTGCGCGCCTATAGGCCGGAAGCGCAGAGCGTCGAGCTGCTGATCGGAAGAGAGCGCCCGCGCCCCATGACCCGGTCTCACGCGGCGGGTCTCTTCGAGCTTCTGGTCAGAGACCGTACGGAGGCGTTTCCGTACCGGCTCAGGGTCACATACGCCGACGGCAACACTTTCACGCAGCGCGACCCTTACGCTTTTTTGCCGACCCTGACAGACCTGGACGAGCACCTCTTTAACGAAGGACGGCACGAGCGAATCTATGAAAAGCTTGGCGCGCACGTGCGCAGCCTGGACGGGGTGAAGGGCGTATCGTTCGCCGTGTGGGCTCCGCATGCGGCGGGCGTGAGCGTCGTCGGGCTGTTCAATAACTGGGACGGACGCCTTCACCAGATGAGACGCCTGGGCGTCTCCGGCATCTGGGAAATCTTCATCCCCGACCTTGGCCCTGGCGAGCTTTACAAGTACGAGATACGAACGCACGCGGGGCTCCCGTTCCTAAAGTCCGACCCTTACGCCTTCTATACGGAGGTTCCGCCTGTCACCTCTTCGATCGTTCACGAACCGACCTACCGTTTCCGCGACGCGGATTGGATGGAGCGGCGCGCCCGTGTGGATCATCAACGCCGTCCGCTCTCAATCTACGAGGTGCATCACGGCTCGTGGCGGCGCGTAGCGCAGGAGGCGGAGCGCCCCTTGAAGTACCGCGAGATGGCTCCCGCCCTCGCCCGTTATGTGCGCGAGATGGGTTTTACTCACGTCGAGTTTCTGCCGCTCAAGGAGCACCC
>DASQYE010000385.1:0-9802 GCA_035639355.1 Pyrinomonadaceae bacterium | reverse complement strand
CACCGTGAAGGACAATGGAGGCACGGCCAACGGCGCACAAGACAGCGTCGTACGCACCTTCACCGTCACGGTTAACGCCGGTAATAACGCGCCCGTCAACAACGTGCCCGGCGCGCAAACCACCGGCGCTAACACACCGCTCGCCTTCAACGGGGCTAACGGCAACCTCATCTCCATCACGGACGATGCGGCCGCCGCTGCTCTGCTGAAAGTCACTCTGACGGCCACCAACGGTAAGGTGAAAGTGTCGCGCACGACCGGACTGGTCTTCAGCGTAGGCAGCGGCGCGAGTGTTCCCACGATGACCTTCACGGGAACTCTGGCGAACATCAACGCGGCTCTGGACGGCTTGGTCTTCACGCCGACGACTGGCTTCCAGGGTGCGGCATCGGTCGCCTTGACGACCAACGATCAGGGCAACACGGGCGCGGGCGGCGCGCGCACAGACAGCGACACCATCCCCATCACGGTCAACGGGCAGACGCTGCAATTCACCTCGGATCAATTGACGGTCGGCGAAGGCGGATTGCACGCCCGCGTCACCGTCACTCGATCCTCCGGCTTCCCCGGCACGGCAAGTGTGGACTACTTGACGAGCGACCTTTCGGGTCTGACCAACTGCAATGTCAACACGGGCAACGCGTCGGCCAGGTGCGACTACACGGCCGTGGGCGGCACTGTGACCTTCGCGGCGGGGCAATACTCCAAGACCTTCGACATACCCATCGTCAACGACGTGTACGTTGAAGGAGCCGAGACGCTGACGCTCACCCTGAGCAATCCCGTGAGCGGCGGCCTCGGCACGAATTCAGTGGCGACGCTGACCATTCAGGACGACGACCTAGCGCCGGGAGCACCGAACCCGATCGACGGTCACGCCTTCTTCGTCCGCCAGCTGTACATGGACTTGCTGAACCGCGAGCCGGAGGCGTCAGGACTAAATGCCTGGAAGGCCATCCTGGACAACTGCGCGGCAGGAGACACGAGCTGCGACGATATTGCAGTCGCCATGGGCGTCTTCCGCTCGCCGGAGTTCTTCGATAGGAGCTACTTCATCTATCGCGTCTACGAGGCTACGCTCGGAAGAAAGCCGTCCTATGCGGAATACCAGAAGGATGTTCGTCTGGTGTCCGGTTATCTCACGAACGCAGAGCTTGAGGCGCGGAAGCGGCAGTTCATCGTAGACTTTACGAAGCGGCAGCAGTTCGTCGCCCGCTACGACTCGATCACGGACGAGGGAGCATTCGTGGACAAGCTGTTACAGACGGCAGGCGTGACCCTGGCGATCAGGAATCAGCTGGTGAGCGATCTACAGCAGAACCACATAGAGCGCTCGGATGCAGTCAGAGCCGTGGTTGATAGCCAGGAGGTAGGCACCAAGTTCTTCAACAAGGCGTTTGTGGTCATGGGCTACTTCGCATTCCTGAGGAGAGACCCTGATGCGATGTTCACGGGATGGGTAAATAAGCTGGACAACCCGTCGGCGGGGAGCACAAACGAGGAAAGAACGGTTATCGGAGGATTTATCCATTCCGCTGAGTACCGGGCCAGATTCGGCACGAATTGATCCGAGCCCGGCCTCTCAGCACAAGAGAGGAAAAAAGAAAAGAGCCTCAGCCGTCACGGGCCGGGGCTCTTTTCTTTTTACAGTTGCGTTTGTTTGCCCCCTCGGCCTCTCTGCCGGGATAAAAAGGGGTCGCCTTAAAAGCTTTGGCGACAAATTAAAAGCGGCGGAGGCTCACTCTCCGCCGCTCTCTTCTCACAATCTTTTGGGTTGTGAGGCGCGCTGGATGTCTTCACCCCACCCAGCGCCCGGACGGACACGTCCAGCACCCGTCCGAGATGGCGCGCATCTTACTCCGCAGAATTCTAAGGGTCAAGCGTATTTTACTGCCCGCCCGCGCTCGCCCCCTATTTACGTGTGTCGAGGCCGAATCATTCGTTATATAATAGTTGCGGGCGCACGCCATACGGGCCCTATAAACGGCTCGATCAAATCTGCAAATATTCTACGCGACCAAGGATTTATTCATGCGACCCTCCGTCATCGTCCTGGAATTCAACGAGCTTAGCAACAGGCTGATAAACGAGTTTGCAGGGCGCGGCCATCTGCCCGGCTTCACCAGGCTGCGTAAAGAGTCTCACGTCTACATCACGGATGCCGAGGAACGCTCGCCCCACCTTGAGCCCTGGATTCAGTGGGTGACGGCCCACACCGGCCTCTCTTTCAAGGAGCATGGCATCTCGGACCTTGGCGATGGGCACAAGCTCGCGGCCCCGCGCCTGTGGGACATAATTTCCCAGGCCGGTTATAAGGTCTGGGTCTGCGGCAGCATGAACGCTGGGGCTAAGGAGCAGATCAACGGCTTCATTTTGCCAGACCCCTGGTCTACGGGACTACGCCCCTACCCGGCGGGTGAGTTTGACGTTTATTACGACTTCGTACATCGCTACGTGCAGGAATATACGCGCGACCGCGTTCCGCTAAGCAAACGAGAGCATCTGCGCTTCGTTCAGTTTATGACGGCTCGCGGACTCCGGCCGCAAACCATAAGGCAGATCGTCCGGCAATTGATGAACGAGCGGGGGGGTCGAAACCGTTGGCGGCGCGCCACGATCCTGGATCGTTTGCAGTGGGATGTCTTTCGCTGGTACTGGCGCAAACATCGCCCCAACTACGCGACCTTCTTCCTGAACAGCACGGCCCACTTTCAGCACATGTACTGGCGCAACATGGACCCGACGCCTTTCGAGCTGAAGCCTTCCGAAGAAGAGCAGGCCGAATACGCGGACGCCATCCTGTTCGGTTATCAACAGATGGACAGGATTATAAAAGAATGCATGGAGCTGGCCGGCGCGGACACGACCCTTATCCTGTGCACGGCGCTCAGCCAGCAGCCCTGTCTTTTATACGAGCAGGCCGGCGGCAAGAGGTTCTACCGCGTCGAGGAGCCGAAGAAGCTGCTGGACTTCGCCGGTATTACGCAACCCTTTGAATACGCGCCGGTCATGTCCGAGCAGTTCCATCTATACTTCCAGGCGGAGGCGGAGGCGGCCGACGCTTGCGATAAGCTAAAAGCCCTGCGCGTCGGCGAGCGCGAGGCGTTGTCGGTTCGTCAGGACGGCAAAGAGATATTCGCCGGTTGTTGCATCTTCGCTCAACTGCCCGCCGATGTAATGCTGCGCTCCACGCAAACAAAGCGCAGCGCGCCGTTCATGGACCATTTTTATCTGGTCGAAGGAACCAAGAGCGGGATGCACCACCCGGAAGGCATCTTCTGGGTGAGCACGCCTGCCAAGCGCCATCGAGTGCGCGAAGAAAAAATCTCTCTTCGACAGGTCGCCCCGACGATCCTTTCCCTGTTCGGCTTACCCAAACCGGAATTCATGTCGATGGATGCGCTAACGGAAATCGACGCGCCGTTGTAACCTGTAGAGATACCGGTCGGGCAGTCGTCGAAGTCTAAGAGCGCGTCGGCCTAAAGCGCCGGGCATGGTTGTTGCTCAGGTAGAGCGGTTTTTGGACGCGCGGTGTGCGCCGCCGCCGCCGCTGCTGCTGTGCGTGTGCGGCAGTTGCTGTGACCGCTTACGTGCTCATCACGCTCTCGCGCGCGCGTCGTTCGCGGGCGAAGCCTTTCTTAATAGTCGTCGGCATGGAGTTGAAGAACAATGGGAGAACACAGAGGCGCGAGCGTTGTGGCTGAAACCGCTCCGACGCTCGAAATGTCTGCGCGCCGCCGCTGGGCCGTGACGGCGGGCGTGATGACGGGCATGTTCCTGGCTGCGCTCGAAGCGACCGTGGTCGGCACGGCGATGCCGACCGTAATCGCATCACTCGGCGGACTGAACCATTACAGCTGGGTTTTCTCTGCCTACCTGATTACCTCGACCGTGACGGTCCCGGTCTGGGGCAAGCTCTCCGACCTCTACGGTCGGCGGCTGCTTTATCAACTCGGGATTACGATCTTCCTGGTCGGCTCGGTGCTCTCCGGCCTGTCCACGACGATGACGCAGCTGATCGTCTTTCGCGCCGTACAGGGGTTGGGAGCGGGCGCGCTCGTGCCGCTCGGCATGACGATCATCGGCGACATCTACACGCTCGCCGAGCGGGCCAGAACGCAGGCCTACTTCAGCGGCGTCTGGGGACTGTCGAGCGTTCTAGGGCCCATCGTCGGCGGGTTCATCACAGACCAGCTTTCCTGGCGTTGGGTCTTCTATATCAACCTTCCGTTCGGGCTGGCGGCGGCCGCGATCCTGGGGCTGGCGCTGAAAGAACCCAAGCGGACTACGCGACCCGCGATTGATTACGCCGGGGCGGCGCTTTTAATGATCGCCATCACACTGCTGATGCTGGCCCTGGTGGAGGGCGGGGCGAGCCTCAGCACTCTCTTGTCGCCGCGCAATCTTGCGCTCTTTGCCGGGGCGGGCGCTCTCATAGCCCTGTTCGTAGTGGTCGAGCGACGCGCCGCAGACCCGATCGTGCCCTTCAGGCTGTTCGGCAACCGCGTAGTGACGGTCGCCGTGGTGGCGGGATTTCTGGCGGGCGTGGCGATGTTCGGCGCGATCTCCTTCGTCCCCCTCTTCGCGCAGGGCGTCCTTGAGGCGACGGCGACCGAGGCGGGCTCGCTCCTGACGCCGCTCATGCTGAGCTGGGTTGGGCTGTCCATCATCGGCGGGCGTCTTCTTCTCAGGGTCGGATATCGCCCGACGTGCATAGTGGGATTCACGTTGCTCACGTTCGGCTTCATACTGCTCTCGACATTCACACGCGAGATGGCGCGTGTGTGGCTCTACGTCGATCTGGGGTTGATCGGCGCGGGGCTCGGGCTTACCATGCTGACGCTTCTGATCGCGGTGCAGCAGTCTGTTCCCCGCACTCAGCTCGGGATAGCGACTTCGCTCAACCAGTTCGCGCGCTCGATCGGGGGCGCAATCGGCGTCGCCGTAATGGGCGCTGTCCTCTCGGCCGGTCTCGCCTCCCGCCTGAACGAAGTTGCGCGCGGTAGTGGTCAGAGCACGTTGACGCCCGAGCGCGCGGCCGAGCTTTCCGCTAATCCCAACGCACTGATCGAGCCTCGGGCGCGCGCCGCGCTATCTAAGGACACGCTCGCTGCGCTTCAGGGCTCAATGGCCGGCGCGATGCACAATGTCTTCTGGGTGGGGACGGCGATGGCGGCACTGGCGCTGCTCGTCTGCTTACGCCTTCCGCGCAAGGGCGACGTGACGACCGAGCCGCCGACAGAGGACTCTTGCCGGGCCGAGACGGGCGAGCGGATGGTGATGGCAGAGCTTACGACGCTCGATCCGGAGAACGAGCCCGTCGCGGCGCAGGCCGATTGAAGAACCCGGAACCTGCGCGAGCGCGATTGCAGAGTTCATCGAAGCGCGCCCGCAACGGCAGCAGGCGGGTGAGCTAAAGCGGGGATGGTTGGTAGTGGGTTCAGTTTGAAGAAAGTGCAGTTCTCCAGCCATCTGCCGGCGGCCCCGCGAAACGCTTCGCTTCAAAGTGACATCAATAGTTGAGGACTGGGAACCAGATGACTGTCCCCGGTTATGTCAACCGGTGGAATGTACAAGTCAGCTATGAAATCGACCCACTACCGGATGGTTTATTAGCAGTTAATCGAAGGGGCGCATGTGGTAATATGCGCCCCTTCGGGTTAGGGGCTTGCGCGTCCGCGTAAACCTATGACCGGCCCCTGTCACGGGGCTGATCGGTCTTTGCCTGAAGCTAATGTTAGTGGAAGCGTCCTTTGAATGGAATCTGGTGCCACCCGTTTGCCGGAACTGTAGTCGGAAGCCTTCAGCTTGCCGGAGCGGCAAACTCATAGCTCAACTCACGACCTTGAACACTCGTAGGTTCGCGCATAAAGCGAAAAAGGAATTCCCGCATACAGTGCAGCGATGCCGTGTTTGTCGCGCATGTAATGAAGTTTTCCAGAGGGGCTGAGGAGCCATATACGCCCCGCTCAGGCTGCCGGCTCGCCCGGCGTTAGCCGCCCAAGGAGAGACCTATGCCCCTAGACCTCTGGCTTTCATTCGTCGCCATGTCCGCGAGCTTAATCAGCATCCCTGGCCCAACCATCCTCACCGTCATCAGCCACTCAGTGAAGGGCGGTCGCCGCTCCTATGTCCCGCTCGTGGCCGCCGTCGCCCTGGGTGATTTAACAGCACTGGTTATGTCTTTTCTCGGGCTGGGCCTGCTGGGAGCTTCAAAGTTCGGGCTTACAGTGATTACCTTTGCCAGCGGCCTTTACTTGCTTTGCCTCGGCCTCAAGCGCTTACTGTCAGACACTATGTCCGCCATCCTCCTGGACGCGCCTCCCATCCGCCGCTCTCGATGGCAACTGTTCGCAAGCACCTATACGATAACCGCGTCCAATCCAAAAAGTATCGCATTTTTTGTTTTGTTCCTTCAGCAGTTCATCACCCAGAGCGCGAGCGTCACGCAGCAGCGTTCTATTCTCAGCGCCACGTGGGTGGCACTGAGCGTTATCATTATAACTCTTTACGTGGTGAGCGCTGCTTCGGCGCACAGGCTTCTAGCCTCGCCTCGCGCTCAGCATACCTTGAAAACAGTGGGGGGCCTGGTGCTATCGGCGGCTGGTGTGTGGGCAATCGTGCTCAGTCTCCTATGATCCTGGTTTCTGATTTGACTGTTGGATTGGCGAGCCGCGTTGGAGGCCGGTCGGAGGCAGGGGGTTAGCTGGAACCTACTTACTACCTCCTTCCATCAGCTTTAAATTATCCGGGCTGGGAACGACAGGGACCCACTGCTGGTGCGTGTTGTGTACGACGACGGCGACATTCCTGGCCAGAAGCTTATCCGGGTTAGTGGCCGTCTCGTACTCGTCCATCAGATACCGATGCCTCATTTTGTGGACTTCAAGCTCTCGCTGGGCGGTTCTGTAAAGAGACCATAATTGCTGCGGCTTTCGCTGCTGTAGCCAGGCAGTCGCGCCGGCCGCGATCAAAGACAAGACAGATGGGACGACCTTTCCGAGCCAGAGGCCGGAACCCAGCGTGATGAATAGCGGCGTGATTAAGGTACAGATGATTACAAGCATGAAACAACGCAGCGCCTCTGCCTTATTGTGATCGGCTTTAGCCTCGTAATGGCTTATAAGTCGCTGACAAAGCTGACTGGCGTTTTCGTCTTGCTCGTTGATGATACTCATCAAATCACCTCCGCCGATAAGCGACACGCGATGCGTGAGAAGCTGACGGGCATGTCTAAAAAAGCGCCTTCTCTATGTTATTAAAAATTGCGCTGATCCGATTATTGGCGCTTGAGTCCTTAACCAGTGCCAACACCTCCTCTTTTTTCCCCAGGTATTCCTTAGCCCATGTATAACGGAGCCGTTGTCCGATGTGCAAGATTCTTTCCAGCAACAATTCCAGCGCGTTGCGGGCGGGCGAGTCCTCCTGAAGGAGTCCTTGATGTATCTCCTTGAGCCGCCTCTGTAGGACAGCGCTGAATCGTCTGCTAATCGCTGCGGCCTGCTCGTCCCAGCGGTGAAACCAAACGTAGAGGGCCACCGCCTCGTAGGTGTACATCCTATACCGTGGGTGAAGTATCTCTTCGTTGTCGAGGAACCCGTTGACGGCCTTCGCCAGGCTGCCGTCCGAATCTCTCATGTATTTTTCATTTTCGGGGTCTGTCATGTAGTCCAGAAACAGTCTCCGCTCCTTTTCCAGCTCATCGAAGTCGATCTGATCCCGGTATATCCAAGTGCTGAGGTCATCGGCTTCCATGGCGTATGACTTCTTGGTTCGCTCGTACCACTCGGCGTCATCGATCATACCTTTCAAGAACTTTCTAGTGTCCACGTTCAAGACCAGGTTCATCCAGGGTGCGTAGTCGCCGTGTTCCTTGCACAGGACGATGCCTTTGGCCAAAAAGTACTCGAAGAAGATTTTGTGTGCGAAACGCACGACGACCGTCGAAGGGCCGCCATCGGTGTTAATGTCCTTCCACAGGAAAGGGCACTTGTGGATGCCGTCCAGGATTTCCGTGGTCTCCAGATGTCGCTCCGAAAGCTGCTCCTTATGGGCATCCGGATCGGTGTCCTTGAGGATTTCCTCCAGGTCTTCTAAGCCCATATCAGACTTCCCGGCCTCGTAAAGCTTGACGCTCTTGCGCGCCAATTTGTCCGCGTCCCAGGTCAAGGAGGTTATTTTCTTCTGGTCCTTGGTCATGCGCTCATCGCTCTCCGCCCAGCCGACGAAGATTTGCAGCAGGCGGGAGGGGTGCTCGTTATCCTTCAACTCATTTAACAGGAGGTGCAGTCGCCTGGAGCCCCGTAGCTTTGCCAGGTCACAAAAAATCCTGAGCAGCAGAGGGCGGCGCAACATGTCTACGAGCCGCTTGTTTTTCTTCACCTTTTCAAAGGCATCTCTGCCCTTGGTCAGCCTGCTACGGAAGTACGCCTCGACTCTCGAATCGTCCAGGAAGTCCAGCTTTAAAAAGTGCGTGCTCATGGCCACGCTCGCCGGAGCGCTTGCGTTGAGTATTGCGGTCAAGTCGCCCGCGTCCTGAGACGCGACGGCAGATAAATATTCCAAGCGCATGCTTATAGCCGCCCTGAATCCGGGCTCGGTCTGCGCCCCCGCCTCCAGCTCCGTGAGAAGCCTTGAGAGGTTCGATAAGAAATTGTGGTTTTGGGCCGACGACGATATCAATTCGTCCAGGCCGTCGAGGAGTAAAAGTATTCTCCCGTCGTAGATTTCAGGCAACAGCTCGTCTTTGACGAAAGACAGATTCAAACCGGCCTCATTCAAAATTCGGCTGAAGAGGAGCCGTGCGAAATCCTCCACGGACATGTCCTCTCTGAGTCCGCCCACCTCCCCACGACACAGCGCGAGGTTGACCGGCAGAGGGACGAGGCGCTCTCCCTGATCGTGGTTGTTCAAGAGATACTGACAGACTTGATGCACAAGCTCGGTTTTCCCCAGCCCGTATTGGCCCACGATGAAAGTGACGGATGGCTGGCCGGCGCAATCCTGGCGGCTGTAAAGCGGCTCTCCGGGAAACCACTTCCCTGTGACAAAGATGAACGGGTTATTGAGTTTTGAGTTGATCTCAGAGGGTTCGCTGGTGCGCGGCAGGCAGCCGTTGGTGACGATGGCCGGCACAGGTATGTAGTGCTTATTCTGCTTGCCCCTGCCGCCCTCGCTCAGGTTAAAAACTTTGTATGCGGCGTCGAGGAACTCTTCGATGTGGGACATAAAGTATCCTTTTGGCTACACAGCGGGGACGTGTTGGGTCGCGCCCGGCCCGGCCGGCTCGGTTGAACGAAGTCATGCAGGCCGGGGCGCTTTCGAGCACAGTCCGAATGCTCTACAAAGCTCTCCTCGCGTCAAGGCCGCGAAGTTAAGCGGCCCGTCTCGTCCGGCCTGAGTTATAGCCCGTAGAGAAATGCGTAAGGCTTTTTATCCCAGCCCCTGGGGCTCCAGCTTCGCCCGTATTTCATCCAGTTGGGCCGCTTTATCTCCCTTCAGCACCGTCGCCAGAACGTCGCACAGCGCCACCAATGCTCTCCTATTTCCCGTCCGCTGTAGCCAGATCACCAGTTGAGTGGCGAAATCTATATTCTTTTGCATTCTGAGAAAGTACAGCTCGTTCGGGTCGAGATTGATGTTGACGCAGAGCGTCCCCCTGGAATCAGGCTCGGCCTTGCCGCTGTCGTCCAGCAGGCCGGCCAGGGCGCTCACGTCGGCGGCCGAGAGCATATCCCGCCTCGCCGCTCGATTAGGTGCGGCCGATGACTCTACGGAAGGGGCCGACTGCGGCGGGCGACCG
>DASQYE010000384.1:0-3712 GCA_035639355.1 Pyrinomonadaceae bacterium | reverse complement strand
GCGACGACGCGACCGACCTCTTCAACTTCCTGACGGGCTTCTCCCGCCAGAAGGAATACAGCCGCCTGCTGGTTGCGCCCGTGAACCTGCGCGAACGCATGCTCGCCCTGATCGAGCGCGAGGCGGCGCACGCGCGCGCGGGGCGTCCGGCGCGCATCGCGGCTAAGGTCAATCGCCTGACCGATCTGGATATAATCGAAGCTCTCTACAGGGCCTCGCAGGCGGGAGTCTCCATCGATCTCATCGTGCGCGGCTCTTGCATGCTGCGCCCTGGCGTGCCCGGGCTGTCCGAGACGATTCACGTACGCAATATCGTCGGGCGCTTCCTTGAGCACAGCCGCATCTTCTATTTCGCCAACGGAGGCGAGGAGGATGTCTACATCGGCTCCGCCGACTGGATGACACGCAACCTTGACCGGCGCGTTGAAGTCGTCGTGCCCGTCATGGACGCGCAATTGAAGAGGTATTTGAAAGACGTGGTGCTCTCGGCCTACCTGCGCGATAACGTGAAGGCGCGCGTTCTTCAGCCGAACGGCACATACGGGTGCGTGCCCATGGCCCCCGGCGAAGAGAGTTTTAATAGCCAACTGCACTTTGAAGGCAGCATTAGCTTGAACCTGTAACCGGTCGCCCGAAAGGGGCGATCATTGATTAGGGTGGAGAAAACAATGCGCAAACTAATGACCTTGACGATTATGCTTCTGCTGATTCTTCCGTCAACCGGCCTGGCGTTCGAAGGGAAGTCGAAAAAGCAGAAAGCCCCCCGCGAGGGCACGCCAGTCCTCTGGAAAGAGCCGACCGACATAGAGTCGCGCGATCTCTTCCTGGGTCCGGGCGGCGAGGCCATGAAGCCCGACCTGTCGAGCGTCACTTTCATCAGGGACGAGATGGCCGGGGGCTATTCCGTTAATTACCGCGTGCGCGACGGCGCTGGCAAAATCTGGGTGGCGAAGCTCGGCAACGAGGCGCAGTCGGAAGCGGCATCCGTGCGCCTCGTCTGGGCCGTAGGCTATATGACCGAGATCAATTACCTTGTCCCCTGCGTGCAGATCAAGGGCGCGCCGGAGCCGCGCAAACGCGTGGAGAGGTGTGAGGGCAAAGGCTTCTCCAACGTCAAGTTCGAGGCGCGCCCCGAAGGCGTCGAGCGCCTGGACAAATGGAGCTGGGCCAACAACGTCTTTACGGGGACGAAGGAGTTTCAAGGAATGGTCGTCCTGATGTCCCTGCTCAACAACTGGGATTTGAAAGACGACAATAACAAGATACTGTTCGTGCCCGGCTCAGAGGGCGCGCCCAATGAGCTGCGTTACATCATCAGCGACCTCGGCGCGACCTTCGGTAAGACCGGAGGCTTCCTGACGCATAACCGCAACCAGCCGCAGACTTTCGTCAAGACCAAGTTCGTCGAGAAGGTTGAAGGAGACAGGGTGTCGTTCGCCTACGGCGGCAAGAACTCGGGGCTCTTCAGCAACATTACCGTCGAGCAGACCAAGTGGATCGGCGGCTGGCTCTCGCGCCTGAGCGACAAGCAGATCGGCGATGCTTTCCGCGCGGCCAACTACGCGCCCGAAGAGGTTCAGCTTTTGACAGGGGCCGTGCGCGCTAGGATCAATCAACTGGTCAACGTGCAAGGATAGAAAAGCATGAGCTTTTGCGCCTCGGACTCGAATGGCGCAGGGCGCAAAAGCTCATGCGCTCTCTTTCGACCCTCTGAATTTTTGGGACGGGTGGTGAGCTATGAACAGGTCGGCTGTTCTACTTTTATCGGTTTTCGTCGCGGTCATGATCGTGGCCGGGCTGGCAGCCTATTTTCTATTAGGTCGAGCCCCATCGCCCGGCGCGAGTCCAGAAAGAGCACGGCCCGCCGCGACCGCGACCACGACGAGTACTGAGACTGCTGCTGCTGCGCAGGGCACTCCGGCGACTGGGAACGACGGCCACAACCGCTCATTCATCTCGGAACTATTTGGGGCGGGCTCTCCCGAGGGCGCGGCGCGTGAGTGGTACGCCGTCACAGTACTGCTCCGCTTCGCGCTCGCGTCGCTACTGGCGTCGCTTCTGGCCTTCCGCCCGCGCCGCCGCCAGTCAATCGTTCAGCGCAACCCCTTCGTCGCCCAGACGCAAATACTGCTGGCCCTGGTATCGGCCGCGATGATGATGATCGTGGGCGACAGCGCCGCTCGCGCCTTCGGTATCTTTGCCGCCGCCTCGCTCGTGCGCTTCCGCACCAACATACGCGACCCGAAAGAGATAACGGTGTTGCTGATCTGCCTGGGCGTCGGGCTGGCCGCAGGCGTCGGGCGCTGGGAGATGGCCATCATACTCACCCTCTTCGTACTGGCCACGCTCTGGATTCTGGAATACTTTGAATCTGCGCAGGTCTTTCGCGCGATGGAGCTTGGCGTCGCGACGCGCAACGTAGACCAGACGCAAGAGGTGCTCAAGCAGCTCTTCGCTCGTCATAAGTTCAGCTCCGAGCTGCGCGGACTTGATCGCGAGGATGCTGAGGAGCCTTTGGGCAAGATCGTCTACCAGGTTAACCTGAGCAACGTGAGCAACACAGACCGGCTGAGCGAGGAGATATTCTCGGCAGACCCGCAGAATATAGACAGCGTCGAGTGGGCACAGAAGAAGAACACCACTTATATTTACGGGTAGTAGAAAATTTTCAGCCTCAAAAACGGGAGGGCCGCTCTTCGAGATCAGAGCGGCCCTCCCGTTTTAGCAGGGCGTGGATTTCGTCAGCGCCTGTCAGCGTTTTGAACCTGAGCCGTCTCCGTAAGAGGCCGGTATCTCAATGGCCGACGTTTTGTCGGTCAGCATGCGCTCATAATAGTCTTTCACAAAATCCTTGAAGGCTCCGTGCCCCCAACTCGTGTAGAAGTCGTATTGCTTCATTTCGGCGTAGACCTGATCGAAGTTCCAGTTGTAGAACTGGTAGCGGTAAACGGCTCCCATCGCGCCCGTGCGGTGTCGCCCGCCCGCGCAGTGTACGAAGAACTTGCCTGTCTGAGGATCGCCGACAATCTTCAGGAAAGCACTGGTCGCCTCCTCCGTAGGATATTTCTTGCCGACCATTGGAATATTGACGTACTTCATTCCCAGGGCTTCGACCATAGGTCTCTCATATTCCTCAGGGTCTTCGCGGAGATCAATGACCGTCTTGATGCCGAGCGCCGCGAGATCTGCGTAGTCCTTCTCCTTCCTGGGCTGCGCGCCGCGATAGAAGCGCTCGTCCATCTGCCCGAAATTCTTGATCCTGATTCCCGCTCTTATGCTCTGGCCGGCGCTCTCTTGCGCCGCCGCCGTAACCGCCAGCGTAAGAATAAAGGCCATGGCGGCCAAAGCGCTGCGGAAAGAGTTCTGACTCAAATCCATGCAAATCTTCTCCTGTTTAAGTTGGGTGATTTTCAGTCCGAGCGTGGCATTTAGACACAGACCAGGATCAATAAAAGCTCAGGGTTCAAATTGATCCTTTCGTCTTTAGATTCGGGCCCACGACGACGCATCTCTAAAGTGATTGGTCGGCCACCGCTTTGGGATTTCCAAATGGCTATCCGAGTTGCCTTATCTTGTTTGCCCGGCGGTGATTTTTTTTCGCCCGGAATCTCGCGTTAGTGAATGAAGACCGCCATGAGAGACGATTTTTCGTGGCGCAATTATTGACCGGACAGGAGGCCCTCAAAAAAAATGTTTAAGGCGAGGACGATGT
>DASQYE010000383.1:0-2024 GCA_035639355.1 Pyrinomonadaceae bacterium | reverse complement strand
TGACCTCGGCGTAGAGCAGCGGCTTCTTGCCGACGCGGTCGCGCGCCAGGAGCAGCTCCTCGGTGCGCTCGTCCCAGATGGCGAAGGCGAACATCCCGCGCAGGTGCTCGACACAATTCTGCCCGTGCTCCTCGTAAAGATGCAGTATGGTTTCCGTATCGCAGTGCGTGCGGTAGGTGTGGCCGCGCGATTCGAGACGGGCGCGAAAGTCGGCGTGATTGTAAATCTCTCCGTTATAAACGATGTGCAGCGAGCCGTCTTCGTTGGTCATCGGTTGATGCCCCGCCGCCACGTCCACAATGCTCAGGCGACGGTGGCCGAGGCCCACCCGCTCCCTTATGAAAAGCCCGGAATCGTCCGGCCCGCGATGCGTTACAGCGTCGCGCATACGCTCCATCACGCGCGCGTCAATGCTCGCCTTCGAGCCGTCGGACAATACTATTCCGTTAATCCCACACATAAGTCTCTCGTCTTCCGACTTTTATCTAAGAGTCTCGGCCGCCGCTTGTCGCGCAGCCAGGCCGGCGTCCGGTCTACCGCCCATGAAACGCAAGACGGACTCGATACTGAAAGCGGTCGCCTGACCGTTAACGACGGCGCTGCCTGCGCCCAGCGACGCCACCGTGAAGTCTATCCCTGCGTCCGTTTCGACGCTCAACTCGTCTCCGACCCGCCTGACGACCGCAAAGGTCGTGCGCCGCGCGGCCTTGAACAGCTCCTCCGCGCCCGTCTCAATCCGCTCGCCGTCGAGCAATACCATCTCGCGCGCGTGCCCCGAATCCAACTCGAAGCGCAGCCACGCCCATGCGAAATCGGAAGCCACGCCCGCCGCCCGAATCGTTCGCCGCCCGTCCCCCAACAATAAAAGGTCGCGCGCCCCGCCTCTTGTGACTTCAAAGGCGCGTCCGCCCTCGGCTTCCAGCTCGCGTATGCGAGCGATGTCACCGTCACCGGCTTCAATCGGAACTAGAAAGGTGACGAAATCCTGAGCGCCCTCGGCCTTCTTTGAGAAGACGCAGACGGGAGCCACTTTGCGCTCGCCATAGCAGATGGAGACCGAGCCCTCTTCTTTTCGCCACTCTCCGCCGCCGCCCGCCGCAAAGGCGAAAAGCTCAAGGCGCGGGCTCTTCGTCTCGCCGTCGCTCAAGACGGGGCCGGCCGTTGCGGCCTCAGCCACAGACGGGTCGGCGCTCGCGGCGAATTGAAAGCGCAGCTCATACTGATGCGCGCCTTCGGTCGCGACCCGGTCGCGCATAATCCAGTAATCGTCTTTGAGGAAAAGTATGCTGCGCTCATGGATTGCGGGCTCGGCGAGCCGCGCGTAGCCGTCGTGCGAGCCCTCGAAGTAATCGAAACGCTCGCGGCTAGTCCAGGCGCGCATGGATGCCTCCGCAACGTGTCGCCAGCCGAACGGCCCGCCGGGCACGGAGGACGATTCGTCGTCTATGGTCAGCGTATTATGGGCCCTGGAGCTGCGGAAGGCGTCGCGCAAGACGGACGACCCCGTATAGGTATAAGTGCCCGGATCGACGAGAACGGTGCGCCCGCGCGCCGCCACTTCCAGCGAGAGCGCGTCGGCGTGAGCGTGCCCGCAATTGAGCGTCCCGTGCGGCCCACAATCAATCAAGAGATAGTTGCCCCCTTGCGTCCACCCGTCGCGCATCACGTAATAGCCGCCATCGAAGAAGGCGCGCGAGCCCTCTTCGGGCGGACTCGCGGCGAGACGGTCGAAGTCTCCGAGCCCTTCCGTGCCTAGCAGCCAGACGGTCTCTTCCGCCGCTTCGCCTGCGACGTACTTGTAATCGGCGCGCGCAAACAGGGCCGCGCCGGTCGAGAGCGCGGCGCGAAAATCGTTGGGCGCGCTCTCGCCCAGCATGACCAGTCGTCCGCCATCGTCGTCACCGAAAAAGGGGGTCGTCCCATCCGGCCTGGTGATATACATCAGGTGATCCAGGAGCGCCGTCAGTCTCTCTTCAAAGGGCGGCTCGAAGTTCCTGCCGTTGGCCCGCGCGAGAATGTAGAGA
>DASQYE010000382.1:0-3867 GCA_035639355.1 Pyrinomonadaceae bacterium | reverse complement strand
CGTTTCGCTCTGCCGCCACCAAACTCTTTTTTGACGTGACAGACCCCAGCCTTGCAAGGCTCGACAAACAGTCGCGCGATCAACGCTGACTGGCTCTTTCTCTTTTAAGTAGGCGACTCAATCATCGAGCGTCAAATCGTTCTTAGCTGCGAGCTGTTTTGGCAAGACAGTTAAATGGGCCGCGAGTGAGCGACAATTGCAACGCCACCGCCATGCGGCTTCGGTTGCAAGCTTTGGCCTGTGCTTGGAAGTCTCAAATAGCTGGCGACACTACGTCGTGCAAGAGAAAAATGTCGGCCAGTTCGTCAGAGCGTGCCTTCGCCATTTTCGTAGGCCGCGACAATCTTTTGGCGTAAATCTGCTGAGTACGCTTTCATGCCGGAACTTGTCCCGTACTCACAGTGCAAATTGCTTTAAGTTCCACCCGCATCACCTCAAGGCTCCGCGCCGTCAGGCGCAACCCCGCCAATCAGCTCGAAGATTGCCGGAGCGAGATTGTCGAAACACCGCTCAAACCTTGCGGCAAATCTTTGGGCAGTTTCCGGCTGCATGTGGTATATTACCGGCTCGTCCATCAGTCGTAACCCCTATCCCGCATAACATCGCGCAATATGTATGGCGACCCCTTCGACGCATGAAGTGACGCAACTGCTCGTCGCGTGGAGCGACGGCGATGAGGCCGCTTTGGAGCGTCTGATGCCGCTCGTCTATAAAGAGCTGCGGCGGCTCGCCAAGCTCTACATCAGCCGCGAGCGCCCCGGCCACACGCTGCAAACGACCGCGCTCGTCAACGAGGCTTACCTGCGGCTGGTGGACTGGAAGAACGTGCGCTGGCAGAACCGCTCACACTTCTACGCCGTCGCCGCGCAGATGATGCGGCGCATCCTCGTGGACTTCGCCCGCAGCCGCCCGCTGCCGAAGCGCGACGGCGGCGCGCGCCGCGTCACGCTCGACGAGGCGGGCAGCGTCGCGCAGGCGCGGCAAGACCCCGACCTGCTCGCCCTGGACGAGGCTCTCAACAAACTCGCCGCCATTGACGAGCGGAAAAGCCGCATCGTGGAGTTGAAATTCTTCGGCGGCCTGAGCGCGGAGGAGACGGCGGAAGTCCTGGGGGTCGCGCCCGTCACCGTCATGCGCGAGTGGGCGAAGGCGAAGGCGTGGCTCTACCGCGAACTCTCAAAGCAATGACGGGCGACCGGGCAAAAAAATTTGTCCGGTTTGATGATAGCTTTCAGCCGCCTCATCCGCCTTACAGAGTGAGAGAACGAAGCAGATGAGGGATCAGCCCGTCCGGCCCGGACGCCCTTCAAGTCTTTTATGAACCCCGAACGCTGGCAACAAATAGACGACCTGCTCGACGCCGCGCTGGACCACGCGCCGGCGGCACGCGCAGCGTTCCTCCGCGAGTCTTGCCCGGACGACGAGGAGTTGCGCGGCGAAGTCGAGTCGCTGCTCATCGCACACGGGCAGAGCGGCGACTTCATCGAGGCGCCGGCACTGGACATCGCGGTGCGGCTCTTCGCCGAAGACGAAGACGCCCCCGCCGAAGACAAGGACACGCTCGCCGCCGGAGAGATCATCGGTCGCTACGAGGTCGAGTCGCTGCTCGGCGCGGGCGGGATGGGCGAGGTTTATCTCGCGCGCGACACCGCGCTCGACCGCCCGGTCGCACTCAAACTACTCCCGGCCAAACTCGCCGGCGAGCGAGACCGCCTGCACCGCTTCGAGCGGGAAGCCCGCACCGTCTCGAAATTGAATCATCCGAACATCCTGACCATCCATGAGATCGGCCACACAGATTCGCTCCACTTCATCGCTACAGAGTTCATTGACGGCTTGACGCTGCGCCAACGCGTGAAGGCCGGGCGGATGAAAGTTGACGAGATACTCGACATCGCTATCCAGACGGCTTCCGCCCTCTCCGCCGCGCACGAGGCCGGGATCGTACACCGCGACATCAAGCCCGAAAATATTATGATCCGGCGCGACGGCTACGTGAAGGTGCTCGACTTCGGGATCGCGAAGTTCACCTCACATAAACACCCGGCGGCGGGCTCCGAGGCGGCGACCAAGCGCCTGTTCAAGACGCAGGCGGGCATAGTCATGGGGACGGTCAACTACATGTCGCCCGAACAGTCGCGCGGTCAGACGTTGGACGCGGGGACGGACATCTGGAGTCTCGGCGTCGTGCTCTACGAGATGTGCGCCGCACGGGTGCCGTTCGACGGCGCGACTCCGAGCGACGTGCTCGTCGCAATCCTCGACCGCGAGCCGCCGGCCCTGTCGCGTGTGGCGAGCTACGTGCCCGCCGAGCTTGAGCGGATCGTGTCGAAGGCGCTGCGCAAGGATCGCGCGGAGCGTTTCGGAAACGTCGGCGAGATGGCGCTTGAGATGGAGAGCCTGCGGCGGCAACTCAAGCTTCAGCCGGAACACGAACGCCCCGCCGCCGCGCTCGACCAACCGACCGCCCTGCTGCCCGCCGCGCCGACCGAGGCCGAGACGGTCACGCGGCTCATCCCCGCCGCGCACGAGTCGTCGCCGCCATCTCAACCTGACCACCCGCGAGGCGGGAAGCGCGCCCTGCTCCTTGTGCCCGTCGTCGTCCTGCTCCTGCTGGCCGCCGGAATTTTCGCCCTGCGCAAATGGCAGCCCGCCGCGCCTGCCACCACACCGCCCGCCGTCGCCGCCACGGCGACGAGCGAGCGCGCTTTGAATTACTCCCTTCTGGTGCAGAAGTACCGCGACGACAAACCATACCAGCAGCCTTTCAAACTCGGCGGCGAGATCAACTTCGAGAGAGACTATCGCGTGCGCCTCTACGTCAGCAGCCCGCAGGAGGGCTATTTGTACATCCTCAACGAAAGGCCGCCGGCGGCGGAGGGCGCGGGCGCATCTTTCAACGTGATGTTCCCTTCGCCGAACGCTAACGGCGGGGAGGCGCGCCTGACGCCGAATCAGGAAATACAGATTCCGGGCCAAGGCTGGTTCCAGTTCGACGAGGAAGAAGGCACGGAATTGATCTGGCTCGTCTGGGCGGCGGAGAGCCAGCCGGAGTTGGAGGCGCTGAAGCGTTTCGTCAACCCCGAAGATCGCGGCATGATCACCGACGCCGGGCAGGCGCGGGCGGTGGGCGAGTTTCTCAGGACTCATTCGGCCTCCCAGCCTTCCGTCGAGAAAGACGAGGCGCGGCGCGAGACGAGCGTCCGCGCGAAGGGCGGCATACTGACGCACGTCGTCAGGCTGCAACATCATTGAAGCTCGTGGGGGATAATCCGCGCCCTTCCGACCTGTGGCGGCCGACACATTTCATAAGTGTTTGAGTTGCGTGAAGAGCTGGAAGGCTCGGATGAGGATTGAGCCATTTTCAAGCAAGGGCCGCAAACGCGGGAGGGCCAGTCAAGGAGTCGCGTCCCGACCGCACTGTGTTCGTCTATGATTTGTCTCCCTGATTCTTATTGAATACCTCGGCACAAATCATCCAGCGGGCATGACATAAACGAGAAACAACAACAATGGAGGTATGAAATGCCAACCGGAACTTGGGTTATTACCAGCGCGCGAGGGGGGAACAGCGGTAGTAGTGCTTTGCGTAACTGTAGCATTGTGGGAACCCCTACCGGCTACGACTTCAAGAGCCCCCAGCCGAACAGTCAGGTGCTGGCCTCGAGTACGTCCTTGTCCCTCCCGGTCACTTTTAACTTCCGCGGGGGGATGTGGGGGGGAGGGGATTGGACTGTGACTGTTGAACAGTTCACTCCGAGGGCGAGTGGGACTTGGGAAAACAATTATGCCTCCCCCGAGTCACAAACCGGTACGTGGGAGGGCGGAGTGGGCGGGGAGGGCGAAGAGGGCGACGCGGAAGGCGAG
>DASQYE010000381.1:0-6867 GCA_035639355.1 Pyrinomonadaceae bacterium | reverse complement strand
TCTCGCTCGTAGTGCTTTTGTGGACGGCCGGGTTCGACGTGCTCTACGCGTGCCAGGATTACGAGTTCGACCGCGCGGCCGGGCTGCATTCGATTCCGCGTAAGCTGGGAATCGGGCGCGCGCTCTGGATTTCGCGTCTCTTCCACGCGGATGCGTTCATCACGCTCGTCGCGCTATACTTGGTGACGCATCTGGGGCCGCTGGCGCTCGCGGGCGTGATCGCTACCGGCGCGCTCCTGGTCTACCAGCACACGCTTGTGCGCGCAGACGATCTGCGGCGTCTAAACGCTGCGTTCTTTACAACCAACGCTTTTGTGAGCGTGATTCTTTTTGCGACCTTCGGGGGAGCGGCGATCTTCGCCCGGACGACTTCGCTTTTCAGATAATACGATGCGGTTTTCACACGATCCGAAACTTGAAGCGATCGCCGCCAAGGTTGGCGCGGGCGAGCGTCTCTCTTTTGAAGACGGACTGGCGCTCTACGCGACGGACGATCTGGCGGCGGTGGCTAAGCTGGCCGATACCCTAAGGCGGCGCATGCACGCGCGCACGACCTACTTCAACGTCAACCGCCATTTCAACCCGACCAACGTCTGCTATGCCGATTGCAAGTTCTGCAACTTCTATCGCACGCCCAGAGAGGCGGACGCCTACACGCATAATATTCAGGACTCTCTACGGATAGCGGGCGAGGCGGTGCGCGAGGGCGCGACCGAGCTGCACATCGTCGGCGGTCTGAACACCAAGCTTCCCTTCAGCTACTTCACAGACCTTCTACACGCGCTCAAGACCACGTACCCGCAGCTTCACTTGAAGGCGTTCACGATGGTCGAGCTTGACCACTTCGCGCATTTTTACAAAATGCCGGACGAGGATGTGATAGAGCGTTTGAAGCGCGCCGGGATGGATTCGTGTCCGGGCGGAGGCGCGGAGATTTTTCGAGAGCCGACGCGCGCCATGATATGCACGCACAAGTGCGACGGCGACCGCTGGCTGGAATTGTCCGGCAAAGTCCACGCAAGCGGTCTCAAGACCAACGCGACGATGCTCTACGGCCACATCGAAACAATCGAGGATCGCGTAGACCACCTGGTACGACTGCGCGAGCAGCAGGACAAATCCGGCGGCTTCCAATGCTTTATCCCGCTCGCTTTTTATCCCACAGGGACACAGCTTGCGCACCTGCCTGGCCCGTCCGGCCTCGACAGCCTTAAAACCATCGCCGTCTCGCGGCTGATGCTAGACAACTTCGCGCACATCAAGGCCTACTGGGTCATGCTCGGCAAACGGCTGGCGCAGATTGCGCTCCACTACGGCGCAAACGATCTGGACGGCACGATCACGGAGGGCGGCGAGCTGACGGAAAGCTACTCGGTCGAAGCCAACGGCGAGGTCAAGATGACCAAGCAGGAGATCATCAATCTAATCGAAGACGCCGGGTTCGAGGCCGTCGAGCGCGATACTCTCTACAACAGAGTGGAAACACAGACGACAGCCGCATGAATCTCAGTTAGCATTCCTTTCATCCAAACTGTTTATGAGCACTGCAACGGAAACACGAACTATAACGGTCGCGCATTCACCCGACTCGGACGATGCCTTTATGTTCTACGGGCTGGCGACCAACAAGATCGATACGGGCGACATACAGTTCAAGCATGTCCTGGAAGACATACAGAGCCTGAACGAGAAGGCAATGCGCGGAGTCTACGACGTTACGGCGATCAGCTTTCATGCCTACGCCTACATCGCGGACAAGTACGCGCTCCTGCCGCATGGAGCGTCCATAGGCGATAACTACGGGCCGATCGTAGTGGCGCGCGAAGCCTTACGGGCGGAAGATTTGTCCGGCTTGAGGGTCGCCATCCCAGGGACGCTGACGAGCGCCTTCCTGGCCCTGCGCATCTTCAACCCGTCTTTCGAGTACGAGGTCGTCCCCTTCAATCGGATCATAGAAGCGGTGCAGGAGGGGCGCGCCGACGCCGGGCTGCTGATACACGAAGGCCAGCTCTTTTATCAGAGCCTGGGCCTGCACAAGGTGCTGGATTTGGGCGAGTGGTGGCACGAGCGCACGGGGCTGCCGCTGCCCATGGGCGGCAACGTGATCCGGCGCGACCTGGGACCGCAGCTGATGAGCAGGGTCTCGCACTACCTGCACGAGAGCATACGCTATTCGCTCGATCATCGTGAGGACGCGCTCCTCTACGCGATGCAGTTTGCGCGCGATATGGAGCCGGCGCTGGCCGACCGCTTCGTGGCGATGTGGGTCAACGATCTGACGCTGGACTACACGGAGCGTGGGCGCGAGGCCGTGCGGCGTCTGCTCGCAGAAGGCTTCGAGCGCGGCATTATCCCCAACCGTGTCGCCGTCGATTTCGTAGACTGAAACGCCTGCGGTCAAAGGAGCGCGCGGACGCTCTACGCAAGGCAAGGGCAGAGCGCGGTCTTGATGAAGAACTCTCTTTTGATGAGACGGTTTACGCAATGAGGAAAAGCAGGCGGGTCGGCTATAGAGGCAGAGCCGCCACAGGGCTTAATTAGGGCGCAAGCTTACCTCACAAAACGCCCTTCTGGCCATGACGACTCTGCTAAGACTAACAGTCAAGAGCGTGCGCCATGAAATACATCCCGGTTTTTAATATAGGTGGGTTTTAATGAAGAAGTCTCTTTTGACGAGATGGTCTTGTAAGGATCGACTCATCCTTTAAAGCCGGGGCACACGCCCCTTTTCCTTACGGTCGCGGGCAGCACGTCTTCAAAAAAAAGATTTCGAGGATGCGCGTTGGAGGGAACGCGCATCATCCTCCCATTTTTGCCTTGACGGAGCGTTTAACTCGCCGCAGCAAGCGTGCTGGGGTGGGTTCCGTAAAAATTTTCCGCCTCGAAGGCGTCGATTAGCTTCTCCGCGCGCAATGCGACGCGACCGAGGGCGTCAGCCAGTTTCCATTCGACAGCCTGGTTGTAGGCCATCATCATCAGCGGTTGATGCGTGGCGACGATCAGGCGACAGACGATGGAGCGCGGGTAAGGATCGCCCACGGGCGTGTAGCGGCCCGTCTCCAGGATCGAGGAGAGAACGAGCTGGGCCGCGGGCGCAAGCTTCTCGACGTGAGTGAGAAGCAGCGTGCCAGAACCGGCGGCGGAGAGTAGCCCCCTACCCTCCGCCTGTGTGGACGCGACGCCGCCGACGGTTCCGGCCAGAAAGAGCGCCATACGGTCGCCGCGCACATCGTCGGCGAACTGGCGGCCATCAAGCTCCTCCCACGAGCCTGAAGCCTGTCTTATCCCGTGGAGCAACGCGGCCGCTGTGCGTTGCAAATGCGCCCGAGCGCTGTAGAGGTTCACGGGAAGACCGGAGACCGCCAGCCGCCGATATAAAGACCTCAGTCTCGCTTCGTCGGCTCTCGAATCTAAGACTGTTCCGATACCGTCTCTCATTACATTATGAGCGTCGCCATGAAAAGGATGGTTGCGTCAAAGAAACCGGGCGATTCGGCCACGCCGGTCGCCGTTATGCCGGGAGATTCGGCCGTCCCCTTACGGCCCGGCGACTCGGAAACTCCCCCCAGCGCGAGTCCCCCGCTCATGCCCGTAACCGTCGCCAGCAACACCACACCCATGACTTTTTTCAGTCTTTTCATATTCCCCTCATTCGAAACAGTTTGATATGTCGGATTAATTGAACGGTTCGGCTCGCCAGTCGGGTCGAGCGATTTTTAACATCCTGCCCAACCCCACTGCTTACAACACTCGTGCCACTCGCACGAAGCGCGCCCCGATAGAGGATGAGGCCCGTAAAACGGATGCTTTGATGCAATTGTGGGTAAAGAGATGGCACGGGCGAGCGCCAAAAATTTTGCGGCCGTCGCGTCGCCCGAACGTCGCCCTATGAGCATGCCGAGCCCGTTTTAATTGGCTTTGAGCGGATGCAGGAGTTTTTGCCGGAGGTGCAAGAATTTTTGCGTTTTGGAGGCGGTGTTCAGGGCGCTTTGTCGTCCGTAGTGTCATCCGTCCCAGGCGGCGAGATGTCGAATCGATGCAGCTTATAGTTGAGCGTCTGCCGGCTCAGGCCGAGGAGTCCCGCCGCGCGCGTCATATTACCGCTGTAGCGGGCCAGCGCCTCGGTCAAGAGTTGTCGCTCTACGTCCTGCATGATCTCCTTGAAGTCGATCGCCTTGGAGAAATCCAGGTGAAAGCGCACGGGCGAGTGTGTGGCGGCGGCGCGAAGGATGTCTGAGGAGAGCGACTCGGCCCCGACCGATTGGCCGTCTTCGGCGAAGACGACGATGCGCTCGATCTCGCTGCGGAGCTGGCGCACGTTGCCTGGCCACTGGTAGCGCACCAGGTAGCTCATCGCCTCGGGCGTGATTCCCGCAAGCTGGCGATTGTTGCGGCGGCAGGTCTCCTCGAAATAGTAGGAGGCCAGGAGCGGTATATCTTCGGGGCGCTCTCTGAGGGGCGGCACCTTTATGACGAAGGTGTTGAGGCGATAAAAGAGGTCTTCGCGGAAGCGTCCCTCGCGCACGTCCTGTTCCAGGTCGCGGTTCGTGGCTGCGATCACGCGGACGTTGACCTTGAGCGGCGCTTCGCCGAGCGGCATGATCTCGCCGCCCTGAAGGAAGCGCAAGAGCTTGGGCTGCACTTCGAGCGAGAGGTCGCCTATCTCGTCCAGAAAGAGCGTTCCGCCCTCGGCGGCGCGTATGATGCCGCGCTGGTCGTTGACGGCCCCGGTAAAGGTTCCGCGCCGGTGGCCGAAGAGCTGGCTCTCCACAAGCTCGCGCGGCGCGGCCGTGCAGTTGAAGGGAAGAAAGACCTTGTCGCGCCGGTGGCTCTCTTCGTGCAGCGCGCGGGCTATGACCTCTTTGCCCGTGCCGGATTCGCCTAAGACCAGCACGGTCGCCTCCGAATCCTTCAGGCGCTCCATGCGCGAGAGCACGTCGCGCATGGCGAAGCTGGTGGCGATGATGTTGGGAAAGAGGCCGGATGCGGAGGGCAGCGCCATCGCGTTGAAGGGGCGTGCGCGTTTCATGTCCGAGCGCAGGTCTATCATTTGCAAGGCCAGACGCGCGCAGCCCGTGAGCGCATCCAGGATTTCACGGCGACGGTCGGACAGGGGCGACGGAGCATGCAGGTAGAGGACGAACGCGCCGCCGTTGCGCCTGGGCGCAAGCGTGCGACAGTGTTCGTCCAGCGGCTCGCGCGTCGCCGAACCGACGACGGCGGCGGCCGGTGAAAGTCCCCGCTGCGCGACCGCTTCGGCGGGAGTCGCGCTCCCCTCCTTCTCTTTCGCGGAGAGATGCGCGGCCACAGAGCGCGCAGCCCTCTCGCGTCCCCTTTCGTCCAGGTCTATGGTCGCCTGCGCGTAGAGCTGTCCGTCGTCGTCGGCCGCGAATATGGCCGCGCTATCGGCGGCGAGCGCCGATTTCGCCGCGAACATCAGCTCGCGCAGCAGGCGTTCGCGCCCCGAAGCCGCGCCTAGAATCTGCGTGATGAGCGGGGCCACGTCGGGCGGGATCAGGTTAATGGAGGGCGCGGGCGGGATCTGCCACGCGGCCATGCGCTCGGAGGCGCGCTGCGCTTCCGTTTCGGCGCGCTCGGCGTCGAGTTGTGCGCCGAAGTCTCGGAACTGCTTGGCCGCTTCCAGAAAGCGCTCATGCGCAGCCGGGTATTCGCCGCGCCTGACCAGGCTCTCGCCATGCTCGAAGATCGTCACGGCCGCCTGGTAAGCGGCGTTCATCGAACGAAACGCCTCTTCGGTCTGTTGAAAGAGGCGCTCGCCCTTCGAGGGGTCGCGTCGCCGCGAGATGAAGCTGGCGAGGTTGCGCTGTAGGATCGCGTCCAGGTAAGGATATGGCAGAAGCTCAAGCTCACCTTGCGCGACGGTCGCCCAGTCCTCGGCGGGCATCCATTTATCGCTCCGGCGGTAGCCCTCTATCATCAGCAGGGCGGCCTCGCTAGCAAACCTTTCGTCGTTGATCTCGCGCGCCAGGTCACGCGCGTTACGCGCGTAGGTCAGCGACAAATGCATATTGCGCGCCATGAGCCATAGCCTTGCGAGCGAGAGCAGCGCCTGCGTCTCGTCCTTCTTACTGCCGGTCTCTTTGGCGCGCGCCAGGGCCGAGCGCAGCAGCTCGTTTGCCTCCTTGACGCGGCCCTGGTAAGAGCGCAGCGCGCCCAGCGTCTCCGTATAGCGGCCTTCGCTCAGGAGGTCGCCCCCGGCGCGCGCGATCCCCAGAGCCTGTTGCAACCGGCTCTCGGCCACAGCCCACTCGCCCGTGTAGATCGACGTGATGGCCAGATTGTTGTAGACCATGCCGAGCAGCAGATCGTTCTGCGAGCCCGAGAGGTGTTCGAGCGCGCGGCGCGAGGCGTTGGCGGCCTCGTAGAAATTGCCCTGGTAGAGAAGCATCACGCCGAGGTTGTTTTGAAGGCGTGCGCGATTTATCTCGTCCGTAGTATTGCGCAGCAGACGCAGCGCGCGGCGATAACACATGCCCGCTTCGTCCAGGTCACCCTCGTGCCGCGCGACCAGCCCTAAGTTCATGTAGGTTATCGCCAGCGCGCGGTCACGATGGGCCCGCCGCCCCCACTCTATCGCGATCTCGTAGTGCTCGCGCGCAAGGGGTTGTTCGTCCAGGGCCCAGTAAGTGCGTCCCAAGCAGTGATAGGCGCGCGCCAGACTGGCGGCATCGCCCGTCGGCTCAAGCACCTCAAGCGCGCGATTGAGTAGCGTGACGGAGCGTGGAAAATCGTTCTGCCAGTAGGCGCGTGACCCGAAGGCTACGAGGAGCAGCCCGCGCAGGTGCGGGGCGAAATCGTCGAGCGCGCGAACGTCGTAGGGAGCCAGGGCTTCGTCCGCGCCCTCGT
>DASQYE010000380.1:0-5481 GCA_035639355.1 Pyrinomonadaceae bacterium | reverse complement strand
GTGTTCGGCCAGCGGCGTGTAGTGATCATGCGCCGCCGCATGGTCGAGCAGGCTCGTCACTTCGTCTTCCGTGCAATTCCCTTGGCTTCGGCAGAATTCGAGCCAGCGCCGCCAGTTCAATTCATGAATCTCATGGGTTCCGCCGCGCAACTGGTCGGAGAAGCGAAACGTCCCGCCGGGCGCAAGGAGCGCATGGATGTTCCTGTAGAGAGCCGCCTTGTCTCTGACGTGATGCAGGCTGATGCTCGATACGACCAGGTCGAAAGAGCCAAGCTCCGGGCCGATCTTCTCGAAAGTCGCCTCGACGAAACGCGCGCTCGCGAGGACGCCCCCGTGCCTTCCTTCGAGTCGCGCGCGCGTCGTCTCAAGCATCTCAGGCGCGGCATCGAGAAACGTCAGAGAGGCCGCAGGGTATCGCTCCGCCAGGGCGAGCGAAAGATTGCCTGTGCCGCAGCCAAGCTCCAGAACGGCGTTTGCCGATGGGGGAAGATAATCTACAAGCCGCGAGAGCATCTCGTCGTAACGCGGCACGGCACGGCGTATCAGAGAGTCGTAAGAGTCGGCCATCTCTCCGAAGTACCGTGAAGCGGTAGTCTCGTCCAGCGTCTTCATCAAGGGCGAGTTTAGCATAGTCCCGACGCCGCGTTAGAGTCCCACAGATTTATTAAAGGCCGACTGTTCTCGATTCCGCTTGATCGCATTGACGTTGTTGACGCCCCATTCACGCAGTAGCTCCAATACAGGCTTCAGCGTCCTCCCCTGTTCGGTAAGGGAGTATTCAACCCTGGGTGGGACTTCCGCGTAAACCTCGCGATGGATGATCCCGTCCCGCTCAAGCTCTCGTAACTGCTGCGTCAAGATGCGCTGGGTCAAGGAAGGGAACATTCGCTTCAGCTCGTTGAACCGTTTCTTCCCATCAAGCAGACGATAGAGAATAGTGCCCTTCCACTTGCCGCCGATCACTTCCAAAGCCGCCTCGACCGGACAGCCGGACGGAGTATCATAACTCTTGTGTCGCACGCGCCTCGGTCTCCTCAACAGTATTAGATTTGTAACTAAAGCACAAAATTGTGCGTACTTACGTGTCTGCTCGTAATTGTGCATACTGTCGCTGTCGGTTGCAATGATGACGAAGGAACAATATTGACGATGAAGGGCTACGAGATTAATGGCGCTTTAGCGATGACGAGCCGCGAGACAATCGTGTTCGCCGGAAACTTACTTCGCCGAACGATTCTTAATGAAAGGAAGTGCTGATGCTCAAGCTTGGCATACTGGTGGTGGTCATGATGACAACATTTAGCGCTGACGCGCCGAAGGCCCAAAGCTCCGTCTCGGCGGCTGACGCGGCTGCGATCAAGCAGACCGCTCTCGATTACATAGAAGGCTGGTATGAGGGCAATGCGGAGCGAATGGAGCGAAGCCTTCATCCCGAACTGGCGAAGAGGATTGTTCATACTGATACCAAAACCGGAACGAGTCGGCTGGATCAAATGAGCGCGATGACGCTGGTGCAGAGAACTAGATCAGCCACCGGCACAAAGACGCCCAAAGAGAGACAGCAAAGGGAGGTCACGATTCTAGATGTCTTTGAAAATGCCGCGAGCGTTAAGGTCATCGCTGCCGATTGGGTTGACTATCTGCACATGGCGAAATTCAACGGGCGATGGGTAATAGTAAATGTGCTGTGGGAGTTGAGGCCCACTAAAAAGTAGGGAACGGCGGTTAGCTGTGCCCGAAAAGAGTTCAGGGTGAGATTGCTCGCGACGGGACGCTCCTTAATCCTTCCCTGATGTCGAGACGTGAAGGTGCACGACCTTCCATGACCCCTCTCTATTCACGAGCACGTCCGTGATCTTCCAGTAAACGGTTTTGATCCGCCCCTGCTGGTCGAAGCTGACACGAGAAAAGAAGGTGACGTTTCGCGGTGCGCCCTCACTGTGTCGCGGAGACGTGGATGTGGACGATCTTCCAGGAGCCCTCTTTTTTCACCAGGACATCCGTCTCCTTGAAATAAAATGTTTTCGCCTGTCCTTCGGGGCCGTAGCTCCCGCGCGAAAAGTATGTGACCACGGCCACGTCGCCGTAGAGTTGTACTTTCGGCTGCATCTCCTGAAAGTAGCCGACCCTGGTGGCCCCGCTGCGGATGCCGTACTCAAACTCTTCGCGGTCGTCTTTGATCCCTTCGACGCGATACGGGTTCGAGGGCGTGATGACCGTTATTTGATCGTCTATGTAGCCGAAGTATTTCTCCGGGTCGTTATTTTTGAACGCACGGTTGAACTCTTTGATGACTCCCAAGACCTGTAACTCTGTCGGGGATGGCTCGGCACTCGCGGGCTGCATGGCTGTTTGACCTCCACTTCGGACGAATAGCAAAACGACCAGACAAAGGATCGAAAGGATCGAGCTGACGACGCGTCTCATTTTCGTAGACCTCCGGGGTTGAATAAAGCTCACTCAAAAGGTGCGCTTCGTGAACTGACCGGCCGGGAGTCCGGCGCTTGCCGGCGACGAGTTTCGCCACAGCAGGGCTCGGAAGCATTACCGCTGCTTCGATAGATTAGCTTTTCGGGCGGAGGAAAACTTTAGGAATCTTGCTTTTCTGAAACGACGGCCGGAGGCTGCTGGCGGTGACGGAATCTCAAGGGGCTGCTCGAATAGTTTTGCTTGAAGGTCGCTATAAAATGCTCGAAGCTGTTGAACCCGGCGTCGTAGCAAATCTCGGTCACGGAGAGCGAGGTGTGGCGTAGCAGGAGCGCTGCGTGCCGCAATCGCACGTCGATCAAATATTGGTAGGGACTCAGCGAGGTAAAGTGTTTGAATAAACGGCTGAAGTGAAACACGCTGACGCGGGCGTGACGCGCGATCACTTCGAGCGATAGCTCTCGCTGAAAATTGGCGATGATGAAGCTCTTGGCTCGGTCGATCGTGTCAAGGTGGCGCTCCTTTAGCTTTTCGTCGAAGCGATCCCCGGCCTCCCGCTTTGCGAAAACCTGGCCGATCTCCTGTAGCAGCGCGACCAGCAGGACATCCGTTTGGAGCCGTGAGGCAGTAGCTTTCGCCCGCGCGGCATTGAAAAGGGAGGCGTGCAGGTACTCAAGCCCAGGTGTGAGGGGAAAGACGGCCACGCCGCCGCCACGCGTTCCAGGAGCGATCCCGCACCCTTCATCGAAGCCTGTCCGCTCCCACTGTTCTTTTAGCTCTTCAAAAAAACTGTCGGTCAGCTCAAGCGAAGTGCATTCATCCCTGGTCGGGCTATGACCGTGACTGACCACGCGCTCGGAGCCGGCCTGCTCGAACAGGATCACTCCGCTATGAACATCGAAAGCCCTGCTCCCGACGCTGTAGCCGAAACTTCCACGGCGCGTAAAATTGATGCTGAACGAATCGACATACTCCGGCGCGCTCTTTCCCGCCTCCGAATTCCTGCACTTGAAGTCCAGTATCCTGCCGAAGGATGACTCGTAAATTGTATCCAGATGGGCCTGCATACGGCTAAGCGACGTTTGCGGGGTTTGACACGCGGCCATCCGTGTACCGTTCCTCTCGCACGTCCGGCCGGTATTTTACCTCGAACGGCGCTCGCGCTTCATCTAAAACTAACCAGGCGGCCAAGATGGAACGCGCCCGGCCTGGGCCGCCTCGTTTACGGCACGCGACTCTAAAGCGTGCGCCCGAAGTGCTCGAAGCCTTCCGGCCTCAGAGTCCATCTGCGCGCGCCTTCGATCATGGTGATGCGGGATGCGCGATCTGTAATGTCGCCGATGTAGGTGGCGGGAACGCCGGCGACGCTGCGGGGCAGCCGTGCCAGGTCGCGCGGGCGAACCGTGAAGAGCAGCTCGAAGTCTTCGCCGCCGTGCAGCGCCAGCATCAGCGGATCGAGCGCCCGCCGACCCGATATGAGCGCCGCCCGTTCGTCAACCGGGATGCGCGCGACATCCAGGGAAGCGCCCACCTCGCTCTCTTCGCACAGGTGCGAAAGATCGGACGAGAGGCCGTCGCTCAAATCTATCATCGCCGTCGCCAGGGCGTAATGGCCCAGCACCTCTCCCCATTCGACGCGCGGTCGCGGCCGCAGGTGTCGAAGCAGAAGCCCTTCGACGGCGCGCGACTGTCGCCCTCGTTTCGCCTTCTCACGCAAACGCGCGCCGCGCTCCAGAAGCCGCAGGCCGGCCGCAGCGCCGCCCAGCGCGCCCGTGACAAAGATATGATCGCCGGGCCGCGCGCCCGAGCGCAGCACCGCTCGACCGCTCGCAGCGTCGCCCAGCACTATCGAATCGACGACGACGCGCGAGGGCGTGCGCGAGACATCGCCGCCGATGAGCGCCACCCCGTAGCGATCGGCGAGGGCGAAGAAGCCTTCATAAAATTGATCTACGAAACGCGAGCGCCATACTTCTCGCGGCACGCCGACGGATAGCAGGGCCCAGCGCGGGCACGCCCCCATCGCGGCGATGTCGGAGAGTGAAACGGCCAGCGCCCTGTGGCCCAGAACGCGCGGCGGCATCCAATCGCGGCGGAAATCTATGTCCTCGACCAGCAGATCGGCGGTGATGACGGTGTCGCGCCCGTCACGCTGTCCGATGATGGCTGCATCGTCGCCGATACCCTGACGAAGGGAGGAACGAAGTGATGAGGGCGGCAGCGTGAGGGATGAGGGAAACCGCCTTAACCTGTTTGCGTGTCCATGTGCCCGTCTCCTAATGCGCTTGATGAAGTCAAACTCGGTGCGCGGAGAGGGTTCAACGGATGAGGAAAGAGTGATGCGGTCTGCATCATCGTTTCTTTCATCCCTCATCCCTCATCCCTCATCCCTTAAAGATTCCGTCGCATGGAATCCAGCCCGGCTTCGATGGTCTCGACGGCGGTGGAGAAGGAGAAGCGGAGGTGGCCTTCGCCGTGCTCGCCGAAGACTATGCCTGGAACGGTAGCGACCTGTGCGCGTTCGAGTAAGGTATCGGCGGCCTGGCGGCTGTCACGGCTAATGCGCGTGACATCCGGGAAAGCATAAAACGCTCCGGCGGGACTAGGGCACACGAGGCCCAGCTCGTTCAAGCCCGCCAGCAGCAGATCGCGCCGCTCGCGGTATTCGGCGCGCGATCTTTCCAGGAAGTCCGAGGGCGTGGTGAAGGCCGCGAGCGCAGCCCACTGCGTCGGCGTCGAAACGCCGTTCGTGGAGTAGAGCAGCGTCTTACGCAAACCTGTCATCCAGGGCTCGGCCGCCACAGCGTATCCCAGACGCCAGCCCGTCATCGCGTATGACTTAGAGAGGGTGAAGCAGGTAATGGTGCGCTCCATCATCCCTTCGAGCGAGGCGATGGAGATGTGCTCGCCGTCGTAGACCAGATCTTCGTAAGCCTCGTCGGCGATGACCACCAGCTCACGCTCCTGCGCAAAGCGAGCGACCGCTTCCGCCTCTGCGCGCGTGAAGACGACGCCCGACGGATTCTGCGGCGTGTTGTAATAGATGGCGCGCGT
>DASQYE010000379.1:0-6162 GCA_035639355.1 Pyrinomonadaceae bacterium | reverse complement strand
CTCGCTCAAGCGCTCCTTATCCACGTCGCGCTGAAGGCTCTTGTCAACGGCCTTCATCCCGCGCTCAAGGAACTCTTCACCGACATCACGCAGAACTACGGAGTAGCCCGCGCGCGCCGCCACCTGCGCGATGCCGTTGCCCATCGTTCCCGCGCCGACGACGCCTATCGTCTCACTCAAAGCCGTCTCTCCTGCATAAAAGGCAATCGCGCCCGTCAAACGTACAGACACACGCTCACGCCGACCGGATCAGCGCTCGACAAAAGGATTAGCGCTCGACGGCCATGGCAACGGCGTTGCCGCCGCCCAGGCAGAGCGCCGCGAGGCCGCGATGCACGTCGCGCCGCTTCATCTCGTAGAGCATGGTCGTCAGCAGGCGCGAGCCCGACTGGCCTATGGCGTGGCCCAGGGCGACCGCGCCGCCGTTGACGTTGACGCGTTTGGGGTCTAGCCCCAGCTCCTTTATGATCGCCACCGCCTGGACTGAGAACGCCTCGTTTAGCTCGATCAGATCAACCTCGGCGAGCGACCATCCGGCCTTCTTCAAGACTTTTCTGATCGCCTCGACGGGAGCCATCATCACCAGCTCAGGCTCTATGCCGGAGGTCGCCTGCGCGGCGATGCGCGCCATCGGCTCCAAGCCCATCTCGCGCGCTCTCTCAAGCGAGGTAACGACCAGCGCGGACGCACCGTCGTTGACGCCCGGCGCATTGCCCGCCGTCACCGTGCCGCCCTCTTTTCTGAAAGCGGGCTTGAGACGGGCCAGCACTTCGAGCGAGGTATCCTCGCGCACGGTCTCGTCCGTGTCGAAGATCAGGGGATCGCCCTTCTTCTGTGGAATCTCTACGGCAAGAATCTCGTCCTTGAATTTTCCGGCCTTGATGGCAGCCGCCGCCTTGCGGTGCGAGTTCAAGGCATACTCGTCCTGCTCTGCGCGCGTCACGTTGTAACGCTCGGCGACGACCTCGCCCGTATTGCCCATGTGATAATTCTCGAAGGCGCACCAGAGCCCGTCGTGTATCATCGCGTCCACAAGCTCGCCATTGCCGAGTCGATACCCCTGTCGGGCTTGCGGCAGCAGGTAAGGCGCATTCGTCATGGACTCCATGCCGCCCGCGACGACCACTTCCGCATCGCCAAGCTGTATACCCTGCGCGGCCATCATCACCGCCTTGAGGCCCGACCCGCAGACTTTGTTGATCGTGACGGCAGAGACGCCGAACGGAATGCCGCCGCGAAGCGCCGCCTGCCGCGCAGGGTTCTGGCCCACCCCGGCCTGAATTACGCAGCCCATAATCACTTCGTCTACTTCTTCCGGCTTGACGCCGGCGCGCCTGACGCTCTCGCGCACCACGAGCGCGCCCAGGTCGGGCGCTTTGAAATCTTTCAATGCGCCCTGGAATTTGCCCGTAGGCGTTCTGACGGCGCTGATAATGACGGCTTCTCTTTTGTCTGGCATGCTCACACCTCAAAAACAGTGACAAGTGACAAGCAGGAGCAGAGTTTTTAAGAGCAGAGCTTTTAACTTCCGGCTCGTCACTCGATCACTCGACACTTATCACTGCCTTTCAATATTTTCTCTCTATTCGATTATACGTTGGCTCAAGGGGGTGTCAAGCAAGCGTCTTTCCAGAAGGGGAGGCGGCGATTGGAAATGCGCGCGGGCGAGTGTTAGACTCTGCCGACGCTATTCATAATTACTCCGTAGCGATGGGTGATACTCCTTAACGGCCGTCGCTTGTCACCTGTCATTGAAAAAATATCATGCAAGCACTGATTCTAGCGGGCGGTAAGGGGACGCGGTTGCGCCCTCTCACCGTCTACACGCCGAAGCCAGTCGTGCCCATCTGCAACCGTCCCTTCCTGCTTTACCAGATTGACACTCTACGTCGCGCCGGGATCACGGACATCACGCTCTCGCTCTCTTACCAGCCGCAGAAGATAGAGCAGCAGCTCGGCGACGGCTCGGATTTCGGCGTCAATCTCAAGTACACGGTCGAGCCGCAGCCGATGGGCACGGCCGGCGCGTACAAGTTCGCCGAAGACTTGATTCGCGAGCGCACGGTCGTCTTCAACGGCGACGTGCTGACGGACCTTGATCTGAAGGCCATGATACGCGAACACAACGAGCGCGAAGCGTTGGCCAGCATCTTCCTTTCTCCCGTCGATAATCCTTCTGCTTACGGTCTGGTTGAGACCGAAGGCGACGGGCGCATACGCCGCTTCCTTGAAAAACCCAATGCCGACGAGATAACCGTCAATACGATCAACGCCGGGACATACATTCTTGAGCCGCGCGTGCTCGACCTGATTCCGGCGGGCGAGAACCATTCCTTCGAGTACGGGCTCTTTCCCAACCTGCTTGAGCGCGGCGAAAAGTTCTACGCTCATATCCCGCCGCGTACCTACTGGATGGACATCGGGACGCCCGCCAGATACCTGCAAGCCCACCATGACCTGCTTGCCAATCGCGTCGGCCGCATTCACCTGAAGGAGCGTCGCGGAAACTTCGATGCGGCGACCATCGCTGAGATAGACGACCTGTCGATGATCGGCGACGACTGCACCGTCAAGCCCGGCGCACAGATAGTCAACTCGGTGCTCGGCCCCGGCTGCTATGTCGAAGAGAAGGCGCGCGTCGAGAATTCCGTCATCTGGGCCCACACGCGCATCGGCGCTGGCGCGCAGGTGGTGGGCGCTATCACCGGGCGCGGCTGTCACGTCGGGCGCTCGGCCACAGTGGGCGCGGGCGCGGTTCTGGGCGACAAGACCTCTCTGACTGATTACACGCAGACCGGAGGCGCGATACTGTGAGCCGGGCGGGCGGACGAACCGCTATTCGTTTCGGCACGGACGGCTGGCGCGCGCGTATCGCCGAGGACTTTACCTTCGCCAACCTTGAGCGCGTCGCGCAAGCCTACGCCGATTATCTTCAACGGCAAACCCCTTGGTCTCTCATTAGACAACTGGTCGAAGTCGGTCAAATCAGCGAGGAAGAGGCCGCAACGCCTATGTTTCGGAACGTCATCCTGAAGGCGCAAGGCGGTTCATCGGCAGCAGATTCCGGCTCGCCTCTGGTCATCGTCGGCTACGACAGACGTTTTCTCTCCGAACAATTCGCGCAGCGCACGTCCGAAGTTCTGGCGGGTAATGGTCTGCGCATAGCTTTATTCGACGAAGCAGTCCCGACGCCCCTGGTGTCCTGGGCCGTGCGCGAACAGAATGCTGCGGGCGGCGTAGTCATCACCGCCTCGCACAACCCTGCGGAATTCAACGGCTTTAAGATCAAGGCGAAATTTGGCGGGAGCGCGCCGCCCGAAATCACCGCCGCGGTCGAATCGCTTGTGGATGCGCAGCCTCCGCGCCGCGCCGCCGCTTTTACCGACGTGGCGGCAGAAGAGAGGGCCGCGCTCGGCGCTTCCGTCGAGAGCTACCGCGCGCAGATCGCCTCCTGCGTAGACCTCGAACGCATCCGTCAAGCAGGCATGCGCGTCATTATCGATCCGATGCACGGTTCCGGCGGGCGCTGGGTTGAAGGCTTTCTAGCGGGCGGCCGTATCGAAGCGGAAACGATACGCGCCGAGCGCGACCCGCTTTTCGGCGGCGTCAACCCGGAGCCCATAGACCGCAACCTGGGCCTACTGTGCGAGCGCGTCAAGCGGACGCGCGCCCATTTGGGCTTGGCCACGGACGGCGACGCCGACCGCGTCGGCGCGGTCAACGAGCGCGGCGAGACGATGACGATGCACGAGGTCGTCCCGCTCATGCTTCTTCACCTGGCACGACGACGCGGCATGACGGGCGGCGTGGTGCGTACCTTCTCGCAATCCGTCCTGACGAAACGCATCGCCGCCGCGCATAATCTAAAGCTCTACGAGACGCCCATAGGCTTCAAGTATATCGCCGACCTAATGCTCAGCCAGGACATACTCATAGGCGCTGAAGAGTCCGGCGGCATAGGCGTGCGCGGACACATCCCGGAGCGAGACGGGATATTGAACTGCCTGCTGCTGCTGGAAGCGCTGGTCGCGGCGGGCAAGCCGCCCTCCGAGATGGTCTCGGATATGCACAGGGAGTTCGGCGAATTCTATTTCGGTCGCCGCGACCTTCATCTGGAGGTCGAGCGCGGGAAGGCTTTGGTCGCCGCGCTCGCTGAAGACGCTCCGCAGAGCGCGGCCGGCTATCGGGTGAGCGGCGTCGAAACCCTGGACGGAACGAAGCTCCTGTTCGACGACGAATCGTGGCTGCTGTTTCGCCAATCAGGAACGGAGCCCGTGCTGCGCATCTACGCCGAAGCGACCTCGAAAGAGAAAACGAGCGCGCTCTTGGACGAAGGGGAAAAGCTCGCCCGCATCTTTGCTTGAGCAGATATCGAGGCGACGCGTTGGCGGCAGCCGTTTTTTCGTCTCCGGCCATGGATTCAGAAATTTTGATTGACTCAAGCCCCCTCAAAGCATAACCTTTTCTCGCCGAAAACCCCTCTCGCGCCTGAAGCCCCCGAATTGTGATCGACTATACCGGCCTGCCTGACGAGCCGGCCGGATTCTTTACCACGACGCCAAGGAGGTTTGCTATGGGATTGATCTTAATCATTATCTTGATTCTGTTGCTGCTGGGAGCTTTCCCAGCCTGGCCCTATAGCCGTGGATGGGGTTATTACCCGAGCGGCGGCCTCGGCCTGTTGCTCTTGATCGTGCTGATACTGGTGCTGCTCAAGTACATCTAAAAGGCGCGCTCAAGGGGCGCTGGTTCCGCCGGTTCCCCCTTAGCAGCAGGCCGAAGCCTTAAAAAGGTCGCTTTACCGAACAGGGCGCGAAAGAGCCCTGGCGGGCGCGCCCGCGTTTTGCCGCCGAGCACTTTGGCTCTTGCCCCGGCCGCTTTCGAGTAGCGGCTGGCGGCAGCAGGTGTCGCCGCAAGCTGCGGCCGTCGCACGACGGGCCGCTCACGAGTTCCTCGTTCGTTCCGGCGATTGACGGTTCCATTGACAGCTGCTTTGCGCGCGCCTTAAAACTTCTCTCTGATCTCATTACGCGGCCCGTAACAGCTTTAAAGTATGCCAGAACTGCCGGAAGTCGAACTCGTCGCACGCGTGCTCGACGAGCTAACGCGCGCTCAACGCATTCTCGCCGCCGAGTTGCTTCGCCCGCGACTCGCGCCGGAGACAGCGCCCGCAGAGTTCGCGCGCCTGCTCAAGGACGCGCGCATAGAGCGTGTCGGGCGGCGCGGCAAGCATATCCTGATCGAGATGGACAACGGCCGGGTGCTGCTGGTTCACCTGCGCATGAGCGGACGTTTCCTATATCTTCCGCCGGAAGCCGACCTGCCGAAATTCACGCACGCCATCTTTTATCTTGAAGACGGGCGGCGGCTGGTATTCTCCGACCAGCGCCATTTCGGGATGATGAAGATCGTCGAGAGCGCTCGACTACACGAGGCCAAAGAGCTGCGTGCGCTCGCCCCCGAGCCGTTCTCCGAGTCGTTCACGCCCGACTACCTGCACGCCGCTTTATCCCGCTCGCGGCGAACCTTGAAGGAGACGCTGCTGGACCAGAAGCGCGTCACGGGGCTCGGAAACATCTATGCCGCCGAAGCTATGTTTCTGGCTCGCGTCAATCCTTTCATCCTCGCCAGGGAGTTCTCCAGGAGGCGTGTGCCGAGGCTTCACCGCGCCATTCTGGACATCTTCACGGACGCGCTCACGCACGTCTCTAACCTCAAGGTTGATCCCGAAAATATAGACGGCAGCTACTACAGCGGCGGCTACGGGGGACGCTGGCGCGTCTATGACCGCGAGGGCGAGCCATGCCTGGCTTGCGGCGCTTCGATTCGTCGCATCTCGCACGCGGGGCGCTCGACCTACTTCTGCCCGCGCTGCCAGCGCCGCTGATGGAGGCGACCATTCGCAGTCTGACCTTTTGGCGCTTGACAGCCGCGATATTGGCGGCGTATAAGCACGATTGAAAAACGTGGTGAGTTAAGGCGACTTGCGGCCACGTAAAATAACCCGCTAAACAGCATCGGTGAGTTCCGCAAACTTCAAGTCCCGTGAAGTCCCGCGTTGTTTGGCGCGGGATTTTTGTTGTGAGGTAACCGGCGACCACGAACGGCCGATGGCTGTTGACTTCGCCGCGACTGATTACCGTACTTTCTATGGAAAACTTC